>JBBAAG010000044.1 GCA_041658405.1 Elusimicrobiota bacterium | reverse complement strand
TCAGGATTATGCATGGGGTGTTGATGCCAGGATCGATACTGGATGGTTTAAACTGGGGTTGGCTTTACAGGAAACTCAGCCGGAGTTTATGTCATTATCCGCACCAAATGTTGTTAATGACCGGCAAGCGGGGAATTTTGATTTTATGCTAACTTTTATGCCGGGATGTGATTTTAGTACCGCCTATACGGTTAATAAAAGTAATGTTGAGAATATAGGTTCAAAACTTACTATACTCCAGCAGGCTGCTAATATAGGGGTTAATATCGACTCACCGGATGCATGGCCTGATATCATGATAGGTGTTAATGGGAATATGCTTCAAAGTGTACCCGATACCGCGCAGAGTAATGTTATGAAAGGCGTTAATATTATGGTAATTCAACGTTTTGGTATTGAACCAGGGAGCCCCTATTTTGAATTAACCGCGGGACAAAATGTGTTTGAGGATTATCTTAAGATGGTGGATGATACCCAGGTAACTAATTATAGCGCAAAACTTGAACTACCGATAGTATCGTGGTTTAGTTGCAGCGTCGGGGGTAACCAAAATGAGGTGTATAACATTACTAGCAAGGTCCTTACACAACTGAAGGGATATAGTTTTGTGGTTAACAGCGTTATTATCCCCGAGAAAGTTGTTGTGCGGGTACTCTACGGGTTGAACACAGAAGAAACTGATACGACACTTGAACTCGCGTGGAGGGTGACAGATAAGTTTGATACTGTATTTTCGGTTACTACCGCTGTTATTATTGATAGTATAAGTAAAGTCAACCGCCAGGAGAATGGGATGGATCTTAGGGTAGCGTATAGTTTCTAGGAAGTAGAGGGTGTAAACTTTTTATCTTCCGGATGTGTCTAAAGTAAGTGAAGGGTAATATTATATTTATGTTTAACCACAAGTTATTGTTCACCGGTGTATTCGCACTGCTTGTATTTCCGGCATACCTCACCGCTGGGTCGCTCTTAGAGGAGTTTAAGGATAGTTTTACAATAACAGATACTAAGAAAAAGAAAAATGTTACCACTGAATCTAAACTTGTTGTTACAGAAAGTAAACTAAAAAAAGTGTATTCTGATTACCAGTCTGATACACAACAGGTGTATGTCTATCAAGGTGAAGTACAACCGTTGATCGTTGTCGCTCAGGCGGAGACTGAGGATTCTAAATTAAAAAAGTTTTATGGTGATTTTAATTCTTCCTCTTCAAACGATAGTGATTCTACTCCTTCAAACTCAACCACGCAAAGATCGTATTCACGTCATCATCCGCGCAGGTATAGCCCGGATTTTTATTGGTATAACTATCCGTATTACTATCCTTACCCATACTTTTATCCCGGGGGCGGGACGGTGTATATGTATGAAAATGTTCAGGGGAGAGTTCAGGATACTATGCAAAACAGTAGTATTATGGCTGATGAACTTCCGGTACCTGAACGGCATATGTGGTATAACGCAGGATTGAATTATCAGTATATCGGGGAGAACATTAACGCCGTAGGGTTGGGGATTAACCTCGTATCCTCCGGGAAAAGTGATGAGTTATCCTATGGGTTTAAGTTTAACTACAACCTCTTCAGTGAAAAAGTTGAGGCTGAACATTTTACGTTGTCACTCTACGATATAGGGATTACCGTTGGGAAACCTATGGGCTGCGGGCTTATTGAATCATACATCGCGTATTGTAACCTCAGTGGCCTCTCCGGGTTAGCATTAAATCTGTCAGTTGACCAATGGTTTTTTAAGTACTTTTCTGTGAAAGCAGCATTAGGCGTTTATGTGATCAACCAGGCGCCGTTGACGGATCTTTACGCTGGGTTCGGGGTGGGGAATTCTATGATACAACTACAGTTTGGTTACCGTGCAAGAAGTTCGTTAACCACGCAGTTGAACGGTCCTGAACTACGGATGGTAACGACGTTCTGAAGTCTTATCTTCAATAAATAAAGAAAAGCCCACGATAGGATTTGAACCTACGACCTACGGTTTACAAAACCGTTGCTCTACCAGCTGAGCTACATGGGCGTCTAGCATACCAAAAGTATTATATTACAAATCTGCGTAGTTGACAATAGAGTGTTGCTACCATCTTACTTTTTTGATAAGATAATAATACAAATCCTGTGACAGTGACTATTAACGCATATCGGTATCTACTCCAAAACGAAAATGATCAATACGAGATATATTAACAAGAAAGTGGAGAATTAAATGTTTGAACAGGCATTTAAGAATATTGACGATATCCTGCATAAAGAAGCGGGGTGTAGTAGCGAACTGGATTATGTAGAACAAACCTCATGGATACTCTTCCTGAAATACCTGGACGATCTCGAGAAAGATAAGAAAACCGCTGCAAAGCTGGCGGGTAAGTCTTACACCGGGATCATTGCTCCGGAATACTCCTGGGAAGTATGGGCTGTCCCTAAGGATAAAGACGGCAAACTTGATCACCACAAAGCCCTCACCGGCGACGATCTGAAAGATTTTGTTGACCGTAAACTGTTTACTTACTTCAAAAAGTTTAAAACCAATGCTGAAAGCGCCGATACTATCGAGTACAAGATTGGCGAGATATTTACCGAGCTAAAGAACAAAGTCCAGAGCGGCTACAACCTGCGCGAAGTCGTTTATTTGATAGACGAACTACGTTTCCGCTCCCATGTTGAAAAACATGAGATGTCGCATCTGTATGAAGATAAGATCAAGAATATGGGTAACGCAGGTAGAAACGGCGGGGAGTACTATACCCCGCGGCCGTTGATTAAAACAATCGTGAAAGTTGTTGCGCCAACGATCGGAAACAAGATATATGACGGCGCGGTAGGGTCAGCGGGATTCTTGTGTGAAGCATTTGAATACCTCAAAACCAGTAAGAACCTTACCACTAAAGAAGCGGATACCTTGCAGAAGAACACTTTCTATGGTAAAGAGAAAAAGTCGTTAGCGTATATAATTGGCACGATGAACATGATCCTGCACGGCGTGGAAGCGCCGAATATTGTGCATACCAACACTTTGGCGGAAAACCTTGCTGATATTCAGGAGAGAGACCGGTATGACATAGTACTCGCCAACCCGCCATTTGGCGGCAAGGAACGTTCTGAAGTACAGCAAAACTTTCCTATTAAGACCGGTGAGACTGCGTTTTTATTCCTTCAACATTTTATCAAGATTCTTAAAGCTGGCGGCCGGGCGGGTGTGGTTATCAAGAATACGTTTCTTTCCAATAATGATGCAACAAGTTTAAGAAAATTATTATTAGAGAGTTGTAATTTGCATACAGTCCTTGATTTGCCTAGAGGAGTTTTTACTGCGGGAGTTCAGACGGTAGTATTATTTTTTGAGAAAGGTGCTCCGACCCGCAAAACATGGTTTTACCAGCTCAACCTTGACCGCAACCTTGGTAAGACAAACCCGTTGAATGAAAACGACCTGGCAGAGTTTGTAAAACTGCAGAAAACTAGAGCCAATTCTGAAAACTCGTGGACTGTGAACGTCGCGGATGTTGATACTACCACTTGTGACCTTTCGGTGAAGAATCCGAACAAAAAGGATGAAGCCGCGTTGCGTGAACCGGGAATAATTTTGGACGAAATGAAAGAGTTGGATGAAGAATCGGCGGGAATCATTAAGGAAATCAAAAGAATATTATGAAAAATGGCTTAAACCAAGGAAGGAGTCGGTTATAAAAGGTAACCGACTGAAATTGGAAACCTCGGGATTTATAGAAGAAAACAAGTATAATAGTGAAAAATCCAAACAAAAGCGACGAGTTCGCTTTGCATGAACCGAAAGAGATTTTAGAGGAGATGAGCTATATAAGGAAAGTGTTAAGGTTTTTGAGAAATTAAGGATATATATTTATAAAAAGAACTTATGGATAAAAATATTGTTTATACAAAATTGTTATGCTTTGGGTTATTTCCAGAAAAATTGGATGGTATTTTTGTTTCTGAGAAATTTGGAAAATGGATTAAAAATAATAAATCTATAAATATTCCATTTAATGACAGGTTTTCTTTATTAAGTTATAAATTAACTCGCAATAATAATTCGCCTCGACAGATGGGAATTCCACATCCTCTTGGATATTTTAGATTGGTAAGAGAGATTCTCAATAATTGGGTAAAAATTGAAAAACTATTTCAACCAGTTTTTTACAAAGAAAAAAGCATGGTTTGTCCCAAGACAGGGAATAGAAATCTAAGACTAGTTTCATTGAAAAGTTATGATAAGGACCCGGGCGAAGAGCAACTGCAATTAGATAAACAATTTGGCAATAAATATCTTGTTCATGCTGACATTTCTTCTTGTTTTCCAAGTATCTATACGCACAGCATAAGTTGGGCATTGGTTGGGAAAAAGACAGCTAAAAAGAATCAGCGCGATCATAATATTTGGTATAACAAGATTGATAAAACCTGCCAATATTTACAAGATGGAGAAACAAGAGGAATACCTATTGGAGCAGATACATCTACTATTTTGTGTGAAATAATATTATCAAAAATAGATCAGGCATTAAAAAAATACAATTATATCCGTTTTATTGACGATTACACGTGTTCTTGTAAAACAAAAGAAGAAGCAGATAAATTTATACGTGATTTAAGTAAATATTTAGAGGACTACAAATTATGTCTAAATGTTAAGAAGACGAAGATACTAGAATATCCCAAGGCAATAAATGAAGATTGGGTAAGGAAATTACGTATGGCTGTTGATTGGCAATCAATAGGAAAAAAGGAAAAAGACAGCGTTATTGGATTTTTAGATTTATCAAGCGAATTGTTTGAAAAAAATCCCAATGAATCTTCAATAAGATATGCTACGCAAATATTAAAGAAGAAAAAATATAAAGATTATTCGATATATAAATTGGTTTTGAGGTATTTTTTAAATCTTTCCTTCTTGTTCCCCTATATTTTAGATACTTGTGATGAGTTGATTTCTCGTGGCATTAATTCTTTTAGATCAAATAATTCCGATATTAAGGCTATAATAGAAGAAGCTTTTACAAAAATATTAGAAGAGCATACAAAGTATCGAAGATCTGATGTGATAACATGGAGTATGTTTTTAGCTATTAAATATGATCTGTCAATCCAAAACTTTTCTAGAATAGAGAAGGATATTGTTAAAACAAAAGATCCCATTCCATCCCTGATGGCTTATTTATATAAAAAAATAAGGAAAGAAAACATAGTATCTTACAAAAGTATGGTTTCAAAAGTTGATGAAAATGAATGGTGGCTTTTTAGTTATGAAATATGCAGGATCGAAAAAATAGCATTAAGAAATACAGAAATGGAAAAAGCTAGGCGTGCAAAGATCACGTTTTTATCTAGTGAAATAACTTCAAAACTATGACTTTACAAATTAAACATTACTGGCAAACGAAAAAACTTGGGGAATGCTTCAAATTAAGAAGTGGCGATAATATAACAAGGAAAATGATGGGCGAAGAAGGTAAATATCCTGTATATGGCGGGAACGGGATCGCAGGCATGTACGACAAATTCAATCTATCAGGAAGCAATATTGTTATTGGTAGAGTTGGGGCTTTGTGCGGGAATGTAAGACATATAAAAGAAAAGATATGGCTTACAGACAATGCATTCAAAATAACGGATTGGAAATATGATTTCGATCATGCTTTTCTTACATACTTATTAAACTTTAAGAATCTTCGTAGTTATGCAAGACAAGCTGCTCAGCCAGTCATTTCTAACTCCTCGTTAGAAGATGTGTTATTACAATTCCCTAAATCAAAAGAAGAACAAAAACACATTGTCGCGATACTTGATAAAGCATTCGCTGCTGTTGCGAAAACAAAAGAAAACGCTGAGAAGAACCTGCAGAACGCCCGTGAACTATTTGAGTCGTATCTACAGAACGTCTTTGCCAATCCGGGGGAAGACTGGGAAGAGAAAAAGTTGGGGGAAATGTGCGAGATTAGACCTCCTAAAAATGAAGCTCGAACTAAACTAAAAGAAACAGATTTAGTTTCTTTTGTTCCAATGGAAGATTTGGGAATACACAAAAAGAAGTTTATTCCGATAAAGGAAAAACAGTTAAAAGAAGTTGAGGGAAATTATACTTACTTTGCCAATGAGGACGTTCTTTTAGCAAAAATAACACCTTGTTTTGAGAATGGGAAATTGGGGATTGCTCGTAATTTGAAAAATGGTATTGGTTTTGGCTCAAGCGAGTATATCGTTTTCCGAACAAATAAAGATTTAGCACCCGAGTTTTTATATTACTACTTATCTCGTAATGAATTTAGACAAGAAGGAGCAAAGAGAATGATGGGTGCGGTGGGACATAAAAGAGTCTCAAAAGAATTTATTGAGAACTCTGTAATTCCATTCCCGGATATCTCTAAGCAAAGACACATTATCACCAAACTCGACGTTCTTTCTACTGAAATAAAAAAGCTCGAAACCATATACCGCCATAAACTATCCGACCTTGAAGAACTAAAGAAATCTGTCTTAAGGCAAGCGTTCAATGGCGAGTTATAACATCCCCTACCGTTATTGTACGAGGTATTATATTTGTACGCATCCATTGGATGAATATATACAAAGTAGTATACTTTGTATGCATTGTGAGTAGGATGGATACAAAACAAATATGAACGAAGTTGAAACAAAGAAGTTGGAATTTGCAATGAGTGCAAAACTCTCACATGTTCAAATAATGGGATGGCGTGATATAACTAGCAATGCGGGAGAACTATAATATGCGCGAATCAGAAATAAAAACAATCGTTAGTCAAGGGGAAGGGTTGCGCGAGGATATATTTAAAATAATTGTTCCATTGACCCCGCTTACCATGCAAGCTACCATGCAAGCTACCGTGCAAGCTACCGTGCAAGCTACCGTGCAAGCTACCGCGCAAGTTACCCCGCAAGTCACCCCGCAAGCTACCCCGCAAGCTGAGAATGATAAAATCAGCAAGATTCGGGCATTTTGTATTGAACCTAAGACTAGGGAAGAGATACAACAGTTTTTGGGACTAAAAGATCGTGAACATTTTCGTCTGGAAATATTAAAACCATTGATCAAAAATAAAATGCTTTTACTAACAATTCCGGATAAACCAAATAGTCCGAAACAAAAGTATTACTCAAAAATTATTAAGGAAAAATCATGAACGAAGCTGAAACCAGGGCAGAATATCTTGACCCGAACCTAAAATCCAGCGGCTGGGGTGTTGTTGAAGGCACCAAAGTTTTGCGGGAATTTAAAATCGCACCGGGGAAGATCCAACCCGGCGTAGGACGTGTCAACCCATTATCCGCAGACTATGTGTTGGTATATAAAGGACGTAAACTCGCTATTATTGAAGCCAAAAGTGATGAAGAAACAGTCGGGGAAGGCGTTGCGCAAGCCAAAAACTATGCTGAGAAGATGCATATCGAAACAACCTATGCCAGTAACGGGAAAGAAATTTACCAAATTTGTATGGTTACCGGTAAGGAAGGATTAGTTCCCGCATTTCCCACACCGGACGAGCTCTGGAACAAAACATTTGGTACACAAACCCAATGGCAGAACAACTTTGACCAAGTACCGTTCGAAGATATTGGCGGTACTAAAGATGTACGGTATTACCAGGAAATTGCAGTGAACAATGCAATGGCCGCGATTGCAGAAGAGAAGCAGCGGATACTGCTCACCCTGGCAACCGGTACGGGGAAAACATTCATAGCGTTTCAAATAGTATGGAAGCTGTTCTATACTCGTTGGAACCTCAAACGTGATGGTAGCCGGCGGTCGCGTATCCTCTTCCTCACTGATAGAAACTTCCTGGCTGACCAGGCATTCAACGCGTTCTCCGCATTCCCGGAAGACGCGTTGGCGCGTATTAAACCCGATGAAATCCGTAAGAAAGGCCGTGTTCCAACCAACGGCAGTATTTTCTTCACTATTTTCCAAACCTTTATGAGCGGTACGGATAAAGATGGAAATCCTGCGCCGTACTTTGGCGATTACCCGGCGGACTATTTCGATTTTATTATCATAGACGAATGCCATCGCGGCGGCGCGAATGACGAAGGCAACTGGCGCGGGATACTCGAATACTTTTCACCGGCGGTACAACTCGGCCTCACCGCAACGCCTAAACGCAGGGACAACGTAGACACCTACCGCTACTTTGGCGAACCGGTATATATTTACTCGCTTAAGGAAGGGATTAATGACGGTTTTCTCACGCCGTTCAAGGTAAAACGTATAAAAACAACGATTGATGATTATGTTTACACCTCAGATGACAAGATTATTGAAGGCGAAGTGGAAGTAGGGAAGATTTATACTGAACCGGATTTTAACAAAATAATTGAGATAAAAGAACGTGAAGCTAAACGGGTACAAATATTTCTTTCAGAAATTGACCAAAACGAAAAATCTATCGTATTCTGTGCCACCCAGGACCACGCGTTAGCTGTCCGCGATTTAGTAAACCAGCAAAAGAAAAGCAAAGAACCGAACTACTGTCAACGTGTCACTGCCAATGACGGCGCGCTTGGTGACCAGTACCTGCGGCAGTTCCAGGATAACGAAAAGACTATACCGACAATCCTTACTACGTCACAAAAACTTTCTACCGGCGTTGATGCCAGGAATATACGTAACATCATTCTCATGCGTCCGGTTAACTCAATGATAGAGTTCAAACAGATCATCGGGCGCGGTACACGGTTGTTTGACGGGAAAGATTTCTTCACTATTTACGACTTTGTAGATGCATACCATCATTTCAACGATCCTGAATGGGACGGCGAGCCGATAGTGGACGTATGTTCAAGATGCGGACAAATGCCGTGTGTATGCGAAAAAAAACCGCCAGTGCCATGTCCAGTTTGCGGGAAACGTTCGTGCGAATGCGAGAAACCGCCGACAGAACCGTGTCCAGTATGCGGGCAACAGCCGTGCCAGTGTCCTAAAAAGGTTAAGATCAAGCTTCGTGACGGGAAAGAACGTGAAATACAACATATGATTGCTACCTCTTTCTGGAGCGCAGACGGTAAGCCAATCTCTGCGGAAGAGTTCCTGCAAGGGTTGTTTGGTACACTACCGGACTTCTTCAAGAGCGAAGACGAGTTACGGAAGATATGGTCCAACCCGGTTACACGGAAGACGTTGCTGAAAAAACTTTATGATGCCGGGTACAGTATTGACGTTCTTACCAGCCTGCAGAAATTGATAAACGCGGAGAAAAGCGACTTGTTTGACGTACTTGAGTACATTTCATTTGCTATAGAGCCAATAACGCGTGAGACGCGGGTAGCGCAGGCGCAGGTTAAGATTTTCAGCGGGTTGGATAACAAACAAAAAGAGTTCCTGGAGTTCGTACTTTCTAAATACATCGAATCCGGGGTGGAAGAACTTGACCAAGAAAAACTACCTGGCCTTCTGACACTGAAATACCAAGCAATCCGCGATGCGGAAGAAACACTCGGCGGGGTAGACAATATCCTCACCACGTTTATTGAGTTCCAAAAGTATTTGTATGAGTGATACTATCCTAGAATATTAAATGTGATATAATACTTTTTATCAAGAAAACGGGTATGTGCGTACCTCCTACCGTAAGCTTGAAAATATTTATTAATAATTTATGCGTAATTTTGCAGTGTTCGTTTGTCTAATATATATGAGGAGTCATTGTAGAATGTTTATCTCATTACGTTTAAATGCTAACAATATTAACTGGCTATAGAGTGAGAAATATTTGAACGTTTACAAAGATTTATTATCTTATTATTTAGGAAGTAGAAGTAGATAATTCGAGCGAAAATTTGATTTTTAAGGTTCAAATAGAGGATTCCAAACAAAAACTGGGGTATTTAGTAAATGGTTAAAAAATTATTTCCCGAATTTATTGTCTTACTAAATCCAGGAATAAAACAATATTTATAATAATTATTACCTTCCTTTCCGTTCTAATAAATGTTTCCTTACTAGAAGCCGTTGTCATTAGTAATTTTCAGGTAAATCCTGACATTGTTAACCAGACGTTAAGACAACCAATTTTAATTTCTTATACTATAATAGATGTTACGGGAACGGTTAGTGTGGATGTTGAAATATATAATGGTACTATACCAATAAGAATCTTTAATTCAACATCATCAGCAATAGGTTCTGTAAATTATGTAACCTGGGATGGATTTACCAGTAGTAATACTTCTGCAAATCCGGGAAGTTATACAATAAAAATTACCGCTGTTTATAATGGTTCTGATATTGTCTCAACACAAACAAATTATATTTTAAATGACTATCCGGATATGGTAAGCAAAGTTTGGACTCGTCAAATCGGGTCAAATAATACGGATAGTTGTTATAGTATCGCGATAGATACTTCCACGAATATTTATCTTACCGGAGATGCTAAGAGCGGGATTGATGGTAATACACCCCTTGGTTCAAATGATATGGTTTTGATTAAATATGATACTAATGGGAACAAACAGTGGGTTAAACAATTCGGAACAAGTGTATCGGATAGAGGGCATTCAGTTACAATAGATTTATCAGGAAATATATATATAGCTGGATTTTATAATATTAACGGTAGTTTAAGGAAATATGATTCTGACGGAAATGAACTCTGGACCAGACAAATTGGCACGGGTACTGCTACAAATGTTTACAGTGTTGCTACCGACGTTTCGGGAAATGTTTATGTAACCGGAGAAACTACTATTGGATTGGATAATAATATAAATGTTGGTAATTATGATATATTTTTAATTAAATTTGACTCAAACGGAAATAAACAATGGACCAAACAAATGGGAACGTCTCTAGAAGATCGAGGGCGTAGTGTGACAACAGATTCATCAGATAATATTTTTGTCACTGGTTGGACATTGGGCGGACTTGACGGAAATAACTATTATGGATCTAGAGACATTTTTTTAGTTAAGTATAATACTAATGGAGTAAAACAGTGGACTAGACAAATAGGAACGGCTACAGACGAGGATGGTCGTGATATGGTGACAGACTCTGCCGGAAATATTTATGTCACCGGTCTAACTTGGGGTGGGCTTGATGGAAATATTAATTGTAGTGGTGATATGTGTTTAGTTAAATATGATACTAATGGCAATAAACAATGGACTAGATTGTACGGTTCTACAAACACAGATATAGGCCAAAGAATTGAAATAGATTCTTTAAACAATATTTATGTGGCAGGACATACAACAGGTGGATTAGATGGGAATACCAATGCAGATGCAGGCAGTTACGATGTATTTTTAATTAAATTAGATCCTAACGGAAATAGACAATGGACTAAACAATTTGGGACAAGTGCTGATGACTATGGTTATGGCTTGGCAATAGATAATGCCCGAAATATTTATATTGGTGGTTATACAGGTGGGCAACTTGATGGTAATATCAGTGCTGGGCTTCAAGATATATTCTTAATCAAATTCTCGAGTTTTGGAGTAGAACCACAAATTGATACAGTAAATCCATCGTTGGGGACGGTCGGGACACAGGTAACGATTACCGGGACGAATTTTGGTACTGCCCAAGGTTCGTCGTCAGTAATATTTAATAATAGTATTACCGCTGGAATATTATCATGGAGTAATACACAGATTGTTTGTACCGTTCCATCAAGTGTGACAACGGGTAATGTAACAATAACGACTTCCAGCGGAACGAGTAATGGTGCTTTATTTACTGTTGCCGAGATGATTATGGGAAAAGTCATGAAGATGGATGGAGTGAGTGTAATTGTTGGGGCCAAAATAGAAGTGGTCAATGGTCAGGGAATAGCAGTTAGTAGCGTAACTACAAATACGACAGGAAATTATTCAATTATAGTATTGCCGGGAACATATGATATTCGGGTATCTACACCAGGGTATCCGACAGTACGACGGAATGGGTTACTAGTTAATGTTGGGCAGAAGACTAATTATGATATCCAATTAGAGACTTTTACAGTTGCAACCGGACCCGTTGTTACCCCGACGACTATATCCGGGACAGATGTAACACCTGTACCGACAGGTGAGTGGCAAAATTATACCAATCCGAATGATATAAACTGTTTAGTACGGGAGGGAAACTATTTATGGTATGCAACTCGCGGTGGTGTAGTGAAGTGGAATATTAATGATAATACTTACCAGTTATATACTCCGGCAAACAGCGGGTTAGCGAATGATTATGTTAACTCAATTACGATAGATAGTGCGGGAACGAAATGGTTTGGAACATCTACTGGTGTAAGTAAGTTTGACGGTACTGCCTGGACGACATATACTACAGCGAATAGTGGGTTAGGTAATAATTACGTAAACTCAATTGCGATAGATAGTGCGGGAACGAAATGGTTTGGTACTTCTAGTGGCGTGAGTAAGTTTGACGGTACTACCTGGACGACATATACGACAGCAAACAGCGGGTTAGCACGAAATTACGTAAACTCAATTGTAATAGACAGTACAGGTACGAAATGGTTTGGTACTACTTCTGGTGTAAGTAAGTTTGACGGTACTACATGGACAACTTATACGACGGCAAACGGATTAGCGTATAATAACGTCTACTCAATTGTAATAGACAGTACAGGTACGAAATGGTTTGGTACTTATGGTGGTGTGAGTAAGTTTGACGGTACTACATGGACAACATATACGACGGCGAATGGATTAGCAAGTAACTATATCAATTCGATTACGATAGATAATGTAGGAACAAAGTGGTTTGGTACTGAGTCTGGCGTGAGTAAGTTTGACGGTACTACATGGACAACATATACGACGGCAAACGGATTAGCAAATATCGATATCCGATCTATTGCGATAGATAATGCAGAAACAAAGTGGTTTAGTACTTCTGATGGTGTGAGTAAGTTTGACGGTACTACCTGGACGACATATACGACAGCAAATAGGTTAGTGTATAATAACGTCTACTCAATTGCAATAGATACTATGAGTGCTAAATGGTTTGGTACTACTTCTGGTGTAAGTAAGTTTGACGGTACTGCCTGGACGACATATACTACAGCAAACAGCGGGTTAACAGATAATTACGTACACTCAATTGCGATAGATAGTGCGGGAACGAAATGGTTTGGTACTTATGGTGGCGTGAGTAAGTTTGACGGTACTACCTGGACGTCATATACGAAAGCAAACAGCGGGTTAGCAGATAATTACGTAAACTCAATTGTAATAGACAGTACAGGTACGAAATGGTTTGGTACTTATGGTGGTGTGAGTAAGTTTGACGGTACTACATGGACAACATATACGACGGCAAACGGATTAGTAAATAATGGTATCTTTTCGATTGCGATAGATAGTATGGGTACAAAATGGGTTAGTGCTTATAATAGTGGCGTGAGTAAGTTTGACGATACTACTTGGACGTCATATACGAAAGCAAACAGCGGGTTAGCAGATAATTACGTAAACTCAATTGTAATAGACAGTACAGGTACGAAATGGTTTGGTACTTCTGGTGGTGTGAGTAAGTTTGACGGTACTACTTGGACGACATATACGACAGCGAATAGTGGGTTAGGTAATAATTACGTAAACTCAATTGCGATAGACATTACCGGGAATAAATGGTTTGGAACTGGTGCTGGAGTATCAAAATTCACTGGTGGTGGTACTGGCGACATAACACCACCCACAAATTTCGTTGGTACCGTTTTTTCGACTACAACTATACGATGGACATGGCAGGATAATTCTTCAACAGAAGATGGGTACAGAATATATACTGCAACGAACGGGCTAGTGGTTGAGCTTTCTATAAACACAACAGCCTGGACGCAGAATGGATTATCGCCAAACACTTCGTCTTATGTATATTCCATCTGTTCATTCAACAGTAGCGGTGAAAGTCCCAAGGTTAATTTATCAACTTGTCCTGTTTATAGTTTTGCCAACCCGCCGGTTGATATGTTTAGAACCTCTGTAAGTTCCACGACTGTAAAACTTCAATGGAATTCGAACACTAACCCGTCTTGGACAGAATATTATTGTTCAGGTTCGTCAATAGCATCAGTTGGTTTATACAACTTAAACAGCGGGTGGGTAAACACAACAAATTATCTGTTCACTTCGTTAATCCATAACACAACGTATTATTTCAAAGTAAAAGCACGAAATCTAAATGGAGTAGAAACAGAATATTCGAGTGTTAATTCGGTGATGACAGCCATTGTCTCCACTTCACCGTATATAAATGTATATGTACCAAGCCCAACTGGAAAT
Source organism: Elusimicrobiota bacterium (assembly GCA_041658405.1). Classification (NCBI taxonomy): domain Bacteria; kingdom Pseudomonadati; phylum Elusimicrobiota; species Elusimicrobiota bacterium. The sequence goes on along the minus strand of JBBAAG010000044.1, from coordinate 10,625 downwards.
CTGATGGCAGCAGGTACTGGTGTAAGCGGGCAGATATGCCTCACATGGACCGTACCCTTAGTAGATCAGAGCCATAGTGCTGCGGAGAGTTATATATTATACCGTTCTACAATCAACAGTTCAGGTTATAATATAGTTGCAACAACCGCAGGGACTGTTTACATTGATACGGAACTTACAAATAACGTGACATATTATTACAAAACAATCGCAATAAATTCTGCCGGCGAGTCAGCGTTCTCAAATACTGTTTCTACGTATCCATATGTATCTCAAATCGTTCTACCAGTACCTACAAACGTGTTAGTTACCAACCCTGCAACAGGTGGTAAACTGAATATTACATGGACCGGTGTCACAGTTGCGAATCTAGCTGGATATAAAATATATCGCCGTACAAGCGGAACTGGTTATGCGTTGGTTACAACTATAGCTACAAATATTAGTACTTATCAAGATACCGGGTTGACTAATGGTATTAGGTATTACTACGTAATAACCGCATACGATATTACTGGTAACGAAAGCGGATATTCAACAGAAAAGTCAGAAGTCCCGACTGGAATAGTAGTCTCTCTATCACCTCCTGCGAATGTGACAGTAACAGATTTGCATACTGATGCACGGTTGAGAATACAATGGGACAGTGTTACAAATGCAACTATATACCACGTTTGGCGGACCGATAGCATTAACGGTACGTATCAAAAAGTAATATCAACTGGAGTGACAATCTCGCCGTTTATTGATAGTGGGTTGTTGGCAAAAGTGACGTATTATTACAAACTCCAGGCAGCAGATGATAGTGGCAACGTCAGCGGGTACTCAAGTATCACCAGCGCGTGTCCTACTAGCGTGGACGTTACACCACCAACTGTCGTGGTTGGAATTTCTATTACGAATCCACAGAAGGGCAACAAACTTATCTTAAGTTGGAACACCGCAGTTGAAGACACCGATCTTGCAGGATATCGCGTGTATCGTTCAACCACGAGCGGTGGAACGTACCAGTTTATCGGGAGTACGACGCCGGCAGGAAGCGCAGTAGGTAGTGGGAAAATTGTCACGAAAAGTTACCAGTGTACCGGGTTGATCAATAATGTTACGTACTATTTTGTAGTAACCTCGTACGACATGTCGGGAAACGAAAGCATGCAATCTGTGCAAGTATCTGGATATCCCACGTCGTTAACGGACAACGTTCCGCCGGTGAAACCGGTAGGATTAACAGTAACCTCCGATTCTTCTGGTAAGCAGGTAGAACTTACCTGGAATGCAAATAAGGAAAATGATTTGAAAGAATACCGTATCCTCCATGCGGAGGGTGCAGCCACAACTGAATTTACAGAACTCGCAGTCTTGCCTAAAGGCGGATGTACTTATACGGATATCGGGTTAAAAAACGGGGTAGAATATCGTTACTACGTCTGCGCTGTGGACACTAACGGCAATCAAAGCGTACCATCGGATACACAATCAGTTACTCCAATGGATACTCAACCACCGGTCATAGATACTGTAGAAACCAACTCTAAAACTATAACCCAGCTTGGTAAAATAACGGTAAGTTTTTATGTTGGAGAAACGTTGAAGCAGGATCCGGTAGTGAAGGTATGTGGACACCTGGCAGTATTGACCGACAAAATTGTAATGGGCGATGTTGTGTATTACAAGTACGCATATACGTTACGCGAAGCTGACCTCACTACAGGGCAGGTAGTAGCGATGATAATAGATACAGTAGACGAAGCCGGGTTGAAAAGTTCGCGAACATTGAATATTGTAGTTGACGTTAAGCAAACTGAGAATATGATGCGCGTGATGGGTAACCGGTTGGACTTACAGAAAACGGGAAGTAAAGCTGTTATCCACTATTATTTATTAGAATCCGCGGCATACCTAAGGTTGAAAGTGTACAACATCGCAGGTGAGCTTGTGAGGACGATAGACGGGGGTCAGAAGAATGGGTGGGGCGCAATTGAATGGGACGGCAAAAATGACAACGGCGAGACGGTATCTTCAGGAGTATATTTTACATACTTGGAATCTGATATATTTAAACAAACACAAAAGATAATAGTAATAAAATGACGACTTATAATAAACTTAAACAAAGGATGTTGTTGTTCATCCTTTTGCCATTACTAACTTATCCAATCCATCATGTTTACGGAGAAGGAAATGTTACGGGAAAAGTTACAAATGGTAACGGACACCGTGTGATGAACACAAAAGTCTGTGATGTTAATGGTAACTATACTTTCACAAATAGTTCTGGTGTATACACTTTTACAAACATTCCAAATGGTTTGTGTAGATTAACATGTTATGCTCCGGAAAACTCTGGTATGCTTAGCACCCAAGAAGAGATTGGAATTATACAATCAGGAAAGACAACAACAATAGATTTTTATATGTATTGTGTTGGTAGTATTAACGGAAAAGTAACTGATGACAATGGAAACATAGTAAGTAATAAAGCAATAAATGCGACGGGCTATGGCAGCGGTTATACTTATACCTCGCTTTTAGGTACATACACGCTCCGGGACTTGTCGCTTGGAACTTATACAATAGAGAGTCCGCGGGACAATTATTTAAATCTTTTAAGTACATCTATATATAACATCAAAATAAGTTCATCATACCCTGTCACAATTGATTTGAAGTTGACAATCGGCGGTATTCTAGAAGGTCATGTAACTGATCCTTACGGCAACATTGTGGAGAATGCACGTGTTTTAGCGCCAGATGTTTCAAACCAAACGTATACCACATCAATAGGTAGTTATACATTAAGTGCATTACCTAGCGGTAAGCACAGATTATTATGCAGTCCACCGAATGGCACAAATTTGGTAGCAGTAGAAAAGTATGATGTTTCAGTTACTGCTCAACAGACTACAGAAACAGATTTTGTGTTACCAATAGAAGGTATAATATCCGGCCAAGTAACAGATATTTCTGGTAATCTTTTATCGAACGTCATGGTTTATGTAACAGGAATAGTAGAAAAAAGTGTATATTCAACTGCTGCAGGAACATATACCATCCGCGGTTTGAGAACGGGTAGTTATAAAATATCGTATGTCCCGCTAAGCGGTACAACTTTGGTAAAACTTGAGCTTTATAACGTATTGGTAACCACGCAGCAAACAACTACAGTTAATGCTGTTATACCTGAAGGAGGAGTACTGCAAGGAAGGATTACAGATTTTTCTGGTAACCCTGTAGCCAGCGCAGGAATGAGTTTGTTAGGAGTAGCAAGTAAATACACGACTACAACTTCGACAGGTGGGTATACATTTAGAGGGTTAGCAAGCGGGATATATTCGTTGACCTGTACATCTCCACAGAATAGTAATCTGGTCAATTTAACTGAATACAATATTAGTGTCACGACCCAACAAACAACAACTTTGAATTTATTAATACCCAAATATGGTACTGTTGAAGGAGTTGTGACCGATTACGACGGTAATCCAGTGTATAATGCCAAAGTCAGCCTTTCCGGGCCAACATCAAAATCTGTTTATTCCCTATCGTCGGGAAGTTATTCAATAATAGGGCTGAAGTATGGATCTTATACCCTATCATGCGCTCCACCTGCAAATAGCGAGTTGAAAAACTGGTCTATATACAACATCATGGTTGCTACGCAGCAAACAACAGCAATAAATGTTACTTTACCTAAAGCACCTGTCTTAATTGGTACAGTAACAGACACTTTAGGAAATCCTATTCCCAACGTATTAATCACGGTTTCGGACTCTTCGTCAAAAAAAGGGTTTACTTCCGCTCTGGGGACTTATACTATCAGTGGATTGAATTCGGGAAGTTATACAATAGCAGCTTGGCCTTCATCCGGTAGTTTTTTTGTGCGTAAGTACTTGTACGGAGTCGTGATTGGTACCCAACAAGTTGTAGTCCAGGATTTTGTATTAGCAACTGGCGGCATTGTTTGTGGAAAAGTAACTGATATCGACGGAAATCCGGTGGCCATGGCAACTGTAAGTATTAATTCTGAATCAACGTACACTTCAAGCATCGGAACATATACTATCTCAGGAATTTCGACCGGCACTTTCAACTTGAGCTGTTCCCCGCAGATGAACTCTGGATTATTTAGTAAGGTAATTAGTAACGTTACAGTACGGTCCGCTACATCGACGGTTGTTGATATGCTGCTTGACCCTCAATGCACAATGGTAGTGACGGCTAAGGATTCCAATGATAACACTGTCTCAGACGCAAATGTAGAAATATCCGGTCCACTTAGTGCGTCAATGAGAACTAATTCCGTGGGCAATGCAACTATTAACTACTTACCAAAGGGAACATATTATATCTCTTGTACTCCGCCCACAGGCAGTGCTTTGTTATCCAAAACAACGTACTACACAGTTAACAATAAAACTTCTACTGTTACAATCTATATGAACACAGGCGCTACGCTTAGCGGTATAGTCACTGATAAATATGGGAACAGGATTAGCGGCGTGTCTATCTCAGTTGGTAATGGTAGTTTTGGCTACAGTGTTATGACCACATCTTCCGGGGCATATACAATCACTGGGTTGCAAAAAGGGAATTACCATATAACTAGTGAAATCCTTAATAATTCTCAATACTTAAACATGCCGGTAGTTTATATTACGATATTAGAATTACAGAATTATACTCAAAACATCATTCTAAATACCGGAGGTGTTCTGCAGGGAAGAGTACTCGATTCTTCCCGTAATCCAGTAATCAATGCTAGTGTTGACCTAATAAGTTCAGGTTATTCGAAAAACGTTTACTCTTCTTCAGTTGGCAGTTTCACTTTTACTGGTCTTGGTGAATCATCATTTTATTACCTCAGAGTTGATCCACCGGTTGATAGTAATTTCGTGGGAGAAACAATATCTCAAATCGTTGTTCCTTTTGGTCAAACAATCACTCAGGATGTGATTTTGGGAAACGGAATTGTGATTCAAGGTCGGGTTACAGATATTGACGGGAATCTATTGAGTGATGCTAAAATTTATGTCAACGATTCCCAAAGGAATGTTAAAACAGGATACACAAGCAATACCGGAACGTATACCGTTAATGGTATCGAAAATGGGAAATACAACATTTTATGTTCCCCATTAGATATATATGCGAATTTATCTGTAGCAGTATATGACATTACAATTTCAAGCCAGAGTACAAGAAATATAAACTTTGTGTTACTCCCTGGCTGTACAGTTGTTGGGCAGGTACTTAACGAATGGGGAGCAGTCATCTCTTCTGCTAATGTATCTATCAGTGGTCCTGTCAGCAGGTATTTAGAAACTCGTCAGGATGGAAAGTTCTGTTTCACATCAATACCACAAGGAAATTATGTTTATACCTGCACCCCACGGAAAAGTATGAATTATGTAAGCCAACAGAACAGTTTTGTTGTTGACACTGACTCGGGAGTGAAAGTTGTTAATATCGTTTTATCCACCGGTGCCGTTGTTACAGGAAAAGTGGTTACTGAGGACGGTAAGGTTATTAGTAATGGTAGTGTGATAATTAGTGACGGGATTAACAGCTATTCTTGTGTCGTAACATCTACTGGGACGTATTCTTTATATGGAATAAAGTGTGGAACATATACACTCTCAGGTTCAGCCATCGATAATTCCAACTATTATTCTAGAGTGTATAACAATTTCTATGTAAATACCGGTGAAACACTGGTTAAGAACATTGTGATCATTATAGGGCATAAAGTGTATGGACGTATACTCAGTACGGATGGGACAGGAATAAGCGGTTGCCAGGTATCAGTAGTGGGAGAAAAGTCGGTAGGTTCGGTTATTTTCGGTTTGTATGAAATTTCAGGTTTAAGACAGGGTGTATATAAATTTATCGTGGAACCGCCTAAGAGCTATAATTCTTTATCACAGACTAAAACCGGGGTAAGTGTTGGAGATCAAGATGTGAATCTTGATATCGTCCTCTCACCCGGTGGTATTGTTGATGGTAAGGTTGTAGATTTATTTGGTAATCCTATACCCAATGCTGTCATATCAATTATTGGAAATACCTTCAGCAGGTGGGAGTATACATCAAACATCGGTACTTTTACAATCCGTGGTATACCCGATGGGATGTATTCAATACGCTGTACACCTCCATCAGATAGAGATTTGTCAATACAAGTGTTTGATGGTGTGAATATTGCGGTAGGGAAATCCGCGATAGTAGATTTTGTACTGAAATCTAAAGGAATAGTTACTGGCCGTGTTACGGATATTAACAATAATCCAGTAGAGCATGCTTATATCGAAATGCGATCCACATACAGTGCAGGAGAAAGCTCATATTATTACGCATATACAGGGAATCTTGGATATTTTTATTTCAATGGTGTGAATGAAAATATGTATAAACTTACTTGTACACCGTCGAGTTCATATAACCTTGTAGGTCTGATAAAAGATGGTATAAGTGTTACGGCTAGAACAACTACAGTTGTTGAGTTGCATTTGGATTCTGGCGGGATTTTACAGGGAAAAGTTGTTGACGAAACCGGAAGGTATTTGACTGAAGCTATTGTTCAGATTAGTGAGAGTAGTGGTAGTACAACAACTTCTACATTTTTAGGACGAGAAACTTACACTATACTCGGACTTACAGAAGGAATATACTCCGTCACTTGTGCTCCATATTGGTATATAGATCAGGACTTAGTATCTCAAACAGTTTCGCAGGTGATTATAAGAAAAGGGCAAACAACTACATTGGATTTTGTCTTGCCTACGGGAGGAATTCTTACTGGTAAAGTGATGGATGAACAAGGTAGATATCTAAGTACCCCCCGAGTGTTTATAGGCGGATATGGTACTAAGTATGAATGTTTGACAGAGAGCGGTGGTGCATATCGTATCAAAGGAGTACCGGGAGGAAAGTATTCTCTGGTATGTGAAGATATTACTGGCGGGTACGGAGTGGAAGTTGTTTCAAGTGTTACTGTAACTCTTGGAAAAACAACAAACGTAGATTTTATTATGAAGCATGGAAATGTTGTTCAAGGTCAAGTGGTTGATGAGACAGGAACGCCGGTATCCAATGTAACAGTACGGATTGATAATATTTTTAGAGAAACAAAGACTAATTCGTATGGAGCATATATAATCAAAGGTGTTCCCTCTGGTGTGTATACTATATTATTCACGACTTCCACCTATATCAATAAGTTATTTGCACCATTTACACGAAATGTTGTTGTTTCGACAAATACACAGGTGATATACGTGTCAATATCCCAACAAACTCCTGCTATTACGGGAACGGTATATTGTTCAGATAACACTACATTATTATCGGGATCTGTATTGTGTTTAGGGAAAACCGGGGTAAGATTGGATACGTATGACAATCTATCTGATTTATTAAATTATCGTCAAGTCTCCGTTAACTCTAAATACGGGTTTAGTTCTGTGAAGCAAGGTATGTATGACTTGTACTCTATTCAAGGATCTACAATAATATCTGTTGTTCAAAATGTTGAAGCAAAAGACGGGGAAATTACTGTACAAAATATTAGTGATATATCAGGTACCGGCGGCATTTCATGTAAAGTTAACAATTCAGGTAACTCTGTAAACGATATCACTGTCTGGGCAACAAACGAGAAAACAAACGCGCTAGCAGGATTTTGTACTGTTCCATCAGTAGACAGTAAATACGTGTTACCCGGGCTGAATGCCGGGGCATATACTGTTTATACATACATAAAAAATGTTGGGCTACAAAAGGTTATGGCAGTGGAAGTGGTTGATGGTAAGAACACAGAACTTGAGTGTATATACAACGTCAATTATATTCCGTTGGGTAATGAAAAAGTTATTACTGGAGATAACTGTGTGATAGAAATATCGTCCGGTACATTTAATGGGGATACTCAGTTTTTCGTTAATGCAAATGTGGTTGATGCCAGATTAGCAGCGGCAGACCAAGTGATGCCGGCAGGCCAATTGTTACCTGAATTGGTATCTTCCGTATGGGAACTAAAAGCTGTTAATGCAAACGGAATTACAATGAAACCTCAGAAAATGGTTAAGCTAAAATTACATTATCCTAGTATTGTTCCTGCTAATTATGAGAGTAAGATCGGAATTTATCATTATAATACTGGGGAACAACGGTGGAATTTGATTGAAAGCCCGCAGGCAGTGAATACAATCGATAATTACGTTACAACAGAAATCGGTTCATTTTCATACTTTAGGTTAGCGATATGCAATTCCGCGCGGGATAACCTGAATGTCATAGTCTATCCCAATCCTTGGTATAAAAACACAGCTGACAAACTAGTATTCAAAGGGTTAACTCAGGTTGCGGAAATCAGAATATATAATGTAGCGGGTGAACAAGTGTGGACTTATAAAAAAAATGATATGACAGACACCTTAACTTGGAACGGAAAAAACGATGTTGAAAACGTTATTGCCAGCGGAATCTATATTTATGTTATTACCAATGATAAAGGGGAAAAGAAAACCGGTAAACTTGCCGTTGTAAAGTAAAAATATTTTTAAATTGTTTATTATATATACGGTCGAAATCATGAAATTATGGGAGGCATAGAATGTTTAGAAAAGTACTAGTTATGATTATTTGCGTTTCCTTGTTATTGCCTTATGCAACTTGTGCTATTGCGGAAGACGAATGTATTTCTGCAAAGTTAAATGCTCAAACGGATGTTTCAACCTATCATCATCCGCTAATCTGGGGTGGATTAGGAATCGGGACAGGTTTCTTGTTTGGTTTGATTGGCACTGGTGTTCTATGGCTGATAACTCCAAGTAGTTCTCCAGATGAAACAAGAATACTGAATATAACAAATGAAGGTAAAACACCTAATTACATTCAATGCTATACAGCAAATTATAAACAAGAAACTAAGAAACAAAATCAAACGTATTCTTTAGTAGGTGGTTTAATTGGTTCATTATGTGCTGGCCTTTATGTTGCTAATTTAAAAAAATAGATTAGGAGATAATAAGGAAAATGGTTAATAAGTGGCCTGTTTTTTGCGAAGGCATTCTAGTATTGTGTGTATTATTGATAGCCACACCGGTTTGGCCGTTTACTGGCGTACTCGTTAATGGTAATGCAATAAATCTTGTCTCTGACAATACTGATAATACCATAACATATGCCAGGTCTATCGGCGGGCCTGGTGCCGAATATTTTGTAAGAATGCTGCCTACTAACGAAGGTGTTGTAATGGCAGGTACAACAATCAAAAGTGTAAGTGATACAACTGATTTGCTATTGTCAAAGATATCACCCGACGGTATAATCACTTCTGCTATGTTATACGGTGGAACTCATAAAGATGTTATGAACAACATTATTAAAACATCAGACGGAGGATTCCTGTTATTAGGAGAAACTCAGAGTTTATTCTTTACACTATTGAAATTTATGAATCCATCTACCCCAATTGGACGCCCTATTGTAATTAAGGTCAAACCGGATTTGTCTTTGGAATGGGCACAGTTATTTCCTGAAAGCTATAACTATTTCTTTCAGGATGCTGTAGAACTTGAAAACGAATACTTTATTACTGGGTACGACCCTAAAGTTCGAGGAATAATAGTAAGTATGGACAAATCAGGAAAGCTTAAGGCGGGAAAAGTAATAAGTGAAGGGTATGTTTTATACTCATCAAAAAGTGACAATAACTCTTTTATGACAGTAGGTGTGACAAAAATTGACAGCTCAAATGCACTTACTGTTATTAAAGTTAGCAATAATGGGGAAGATAGGACAATAAAATGTTTTGCCTCAAAGGACATCAGGTACAATCCAACGCGTGTTTTGTCAACTCAAGACAAAGGTTGTATTGTTAACGGGTCAATAACAGAAATTGATGACAAAAAAAATGAAATAACCAAAGCGTTTGTAGCAAAATTTAATAGTAATGTTGAGATTGAGTGGATCCGCAGTTACGCTACATCAAAGAAAACGACTGCATTGTCGGTAATCGAATACGCAAGTGGTTATATTATTGATGGATACGCTACTGGTTTCCGTGGAGACATTCCAACCGGGCTACATATACTAGTTGATAATAAAGGTAATGGGGTAAAATACAAAATATATGGGTCTACTACAAATACAGTTACTATCGACAAGAGTTATTTAGATAGTTCCAATAATTTAACATCTGTTGGTTTAGTTGCTAAAGAAGCAGCACCAGCCGATTTTCTTTTACTCAAAAACAATATTGCCAACATGATTGTTTTTGATAAATCATTAATAACTGTAAATGAAATTCAAACCATAGAAACTAAAGTTCCGATAAATAGTATTGAAGCAATTACGAAAATATCAGCGGTCAGTATCACAAATGATATTTCAGTAAAAAAAGTTAGTTTTAAGAATGAATAATGAATGGACACGAATATTGAATGAAAGTGAAAACACGATTATTAACACTATCTTGTTTTGTTATTGTAATGTTAACCTATACTGCTCCCATATAAGATTATAGCAGAAATTGGTAGAATAAAGCCTCTGGAAAATGGAGGCAAAAAAGTATGGGGTATCGTAAATGGGACAGCGAAACGAAGTTTCTCATAGTGTTAGAAGGG
>JBBAAG010000043.1 GCA_041658405.1 Elusimicrobiota bacterium | reverse complement strand
GAAATTGTAATGCAACAAGAAATGTTCTTTATACTCACCTGCGAGTTCGTCCATTATCTGCATATCATCCGGAGTACCAAGTGTCACTGTAGCCAACGCCTGAGTATTACCCCGAGTGAACAACGCAGAACCATGTGTCCTCGGCAATACACCGATTGCGCAGGTAATATTTCTTAATTCATCCGGCTTTCTGCCGTCAAGACGAACACGGGTATCAATAATTTTTTTTCTAGCTTTTTTATGGTACTCTTCGAAAAACACAACGTCAAACGCTTTAATTTTTTCCGGTGTATCAAGCACTATCTGCCCGGCAGACGTTGTTTTTACGGTATTAAGTTTTTCAGAAAACTCTTTTTTATCAGTAACACTCTGTTTCAAAAAATCATCAAGCAACGGATTGATTACTAATTTAGCCTTATTCTCAAACTCCTGATACTCAGGGTTAGGCTGCATCTCAGGATATTCCTTAACTACAACATTCCCAACGATCTGTTTCTGAAATTCAACCATACGATTAATTTCTTGTTGGGCAAGTTCAAACACTTTAGATACAACTTCTTCACTTGCTTCAGCAGCACCACCTTCAATCATCATAACACTGTCCTTAGTACCAGACACTATGATATCAAGCTCAAGTTTATCAGTCTGTTCCATTGAAGGATTGACTATATATTCGCCATTAAGAACTCCAATCCTTACTGCCGCTACCGGTCCCGCAAAAGGTACACCAGAAAGCATTGATGCAACGGACGCGCCAATTATCAACATAACATCCGAATCATTCACAAGATCGGCAGACAATAATGAACATGCTACCTGTATATCCCTCTTAAAATTACTGGGGAACAATGGCCTTATGGTACGGTCAGTTAATCGGCTGAATAAAACTTCACGTTCTCTTGGTTTCCCTTCACGTTTAAAAAAACCGCCCGGGATTTTTCCCGCAGCATACGTGCGTTCACGATAATCAACGGTTAATGGCAAACAATCACCGCCACCAAAACCTTCACTTATCCTATTACCTACGCATACTGTCGCTAAAATAACAGTATCCCCATATCTTACCCACGCACTACCCGCAGCTTGTTTCGCAACATAATCCGTTGTTATGCTAAACTTCCGCCCACCAAAATCTGTTTCAAATACTTGCATTATAAATTAACCTAAATCTTCCCTTTTGTTTTAACAAAAATAAATTCCTAATTACTTTCTCAAACCAAGCTTATCCACTAAGCTTTTATACTGATCATAATCATCTTTTCTAAGATAATTCAACAACCTTCTCCTCTGCCCTACAAGTTTCAATAACCCGCGGCGGGTTGCAAAATCGTTTTTTCTTGCCTTAAGGTGTTCAGTAAGATAATTAATCCGTTCCGTAATCAATGCTACCTGCACTGCGGAAGAACCGGTATCCTTTTCATGCACACGATATTTCCCCACAATGCCGCTCTTCACTTCTTTTGTCATGACCATTTACAATCTACCTCCATGTAAATATATACTTAAATTGTTTATTATACAAAAACGCACAGACTTATGCAAAAACTTTTTTGTTCTGTAATACCACTTTTGCGTTGTTTACATCCCTCCCGATTTGCAGAACTAATGCATCAACACTATCAAACTTTTTTTCAGCCCTTAACTTCTTGATAAATTCTAGTTTTACCTTAGACCCGTAAATTTGTTTATTACTATCCAATAAGTACACTTCAACTGTTACTTTTTCATTATTTCCTATATTAAACGTTGGGCGGTATCCTATATTCACTACTCCTTTATAACGCATCCCGTTTATTTCAATAAATACCGCATATATCCCATATGGTACAAGCTGCCCATTTTCAATCTTAACATTTGCGGTAGGATACCCGATCCTGCGTCCTATATGACGTCCATGAACTATAACTCCTTCAACCGAATAATACCGTCTAAGTAATTTCGCAGGGAGTAATGTCTCACCATCAGAAATTAGTTTACGGATATACGTTGAAGACACTATATGATTTCCTGCCTTTAATAACGGTACCGAAATAATTTTATATCCATAAAGTTTCCCTAACCGTTTTAACAATACAACATCACCGCTACGGTTTGCTCCAAACCTGAAATTCTTACCCACTACCACAACTCCAGCATTAAGTTTCTTCAACAAAACCGCCTTAACAAATTTTTCCGGCGACAATCTTCTTAATCCTGCATAACTCAATTCCACAACTTTCATACCATATAAACGTAACAACTTCGTTTTTTGCGTTTTTGTAGACAATAATGAGCCCTTATCTGAAGGTAAATCCGTAATTACAACAGCTGTAGGGAGATACTCTAATTTATTCGCAACCTTTTTTGCATTATCTGCAAGTAATCTATGTCCAATATGAAACCCGTCAAAATCACCTATAGCAACAACCTTGCGCTCCATCAGGAATATGCCTTTAACTCTGAAAGAATAACTCTCTTTGCTTTCTCAATCCCACCAATAATAGTACACCCGCTTGCGCGTAAGTGTCCCCCGCCTCCGAACTTCCTGGCTATTTTGTTCACATTAATTTCCCCAAACGATCTGAAACTGACTTTTGTATGATTCGGCACTTCAGTATCATAAAACAACATACTAACCTCGATCCCTGGTATCAACAATCCATAATCAACAAATTCTTCAGTATCCTCCAATGACGTCCCCGTAGTTTTCAGCATCCCGCGGTCAACATGCTGGTAAACAACTTTACCGTTAGATACGATTTTCATTGTTGCAAGTGCTAACGACAACAATTTCAGGGTATTAACCTTTTTTGTGGCATACACATTACGGAATATTTCATTTGGACAGACCCCGGCTTTTACAAGATCCGACGCTATCCTTAACGCCTGCCAGGTAGCATTTGATTGCTGAAACCTGCCAGTGTCCGTTACAATTCCCGTATACAAACATTTAGATTCATACAAAGTAACCCCGTTTCCTCTTGAACGAATAAGCTCATATATCTGCACAGCACTCGCAGCCGCATCGCTATCCACCCAGTTGATATCGCCGTAGATACCGTTAAAAATATGGTGGTCAATATTTATTGAAGTACCAACTGATGCAAGGTCAAGTATCCCACCTGAGCGTTCAACACTGCTGCATTCCAGGAAGAAACCGATATCGAATTTACCTTTTACCACGGCATTTGTCTGATGAATAACTTTTTTTGCATTAAGGAAATCATACCCGTTCGGCACTTTTTCTTTGGAGTAAACACAAACCTTTTTCCCCATGCGTTTAAGCCAAGAACTCAATGCGAGTTCTGACCCGATAGTATCGCCATCAGGTTTAGCATGCGCAGTAATAACAAACGTGCGGGATGACCTTATTTTTTCTAAGACAAGACGAACGACATTCTTCATTTTTTTTGCGTACTACAAGCGTTTCCTATCCCTCTTCTGCCGGCGTATTTTCTTACTCCCGCTATCGGGTTCTTGACCTTTACCTGCGGTATGGATATCAGAATCTTTTGTCTTTAACTGCTGAAGAATCGCTCCAATTCTCGCAGCTTTCTCCGCAGTATCGTCATAATAGAACAATATTTCAGGAACTAACCTTAAAACAAGCCCTTCCGCTATCTCATGACGTATATATGACACCGCACGGTTAAGTACCACACCCGCAGCTTTTTTTGCATTATCATCCCCAAAAACAGAATAATAAACTTTTGCGATACGCAGATCATCAGTTAATTTAACTTCTGTGATAGTCGTTATCCCTAGTTCAGGATCCTTAAGATGCTGAATTATTTCTGATATCTTATGATGTAACAACTCCCCAACCCGCTGCGACCTTTTATATGAATAATTTGGCATTTCTCACAACCCCGTTTTATTAACTTAGATCTGCAGTCTGTTGCGTTTTTTTCTCGGTAAACACTTCAATAACATCATTTTCCTTTATATCCTGATACCGTTCTAGAGTTATCCCGCACTCATGCCCGCGTTCCATTTCTTTAACATCTTCCTTCTCATGACGTAACGTTTCAATCCGCGTATTGGCTATAACGGTATTATCCCGGACAAGACGCGCTTTATTCCCTCGTACAACTTTTCCTTCGATCACCTCGCAGCCAGCAACGATCCCAACTTTAGTGATCCTGAAAACCTTCTTTATCCTAACTTTTCCGGTTACCACTTCTTCGATCTTAGGCCCAAGAACGCCTCCGATCGCTTTCTCAAGGTCATCTTTTAATTCATAAATCGTATTATACGTACGAACATCAATATCTTCCTCACGTGCTAGTTCGGCCACACCGGTATCCGCACGTATATTAAACCCGATAACAATAGCATCAGACGCTGATGCTAATAAACAGTCCGATTGTTTGATACTCCCGATTCCCGCATGAATAACAGTCAGTTTTACTTCAGGATGCGAAAACTTGTCTATCATATCCTTCAATGCTTCCATTGAGCCACGAACATCAGTTTTTAGGACAACCCTTAATTCCGCGAGTTTACCTTCTCCAATCTTCTGATGGAGCACATCCAGGCTTATATGTTTTTTCTTCAACCGTTCAGTGCGCTGTATCTCCTGCCGGCGTTCAGATATATGTTTTGACTCACGTTCATCCGCAACCACCACGAACTTATCTCCCAATTGCGGGGTATAGGTAAACCCTAAAACCTCAACCGGAGTTGAAGGCCCGGCTTTACTCAACAACCGTCCTTTATCGTCAATTAAAGCACGTACTTTACCGTTAGTTAATCCTGCAATAAAAGAGTCACCTTTATTAAGAGTACCTTTTTGTATCAAAATTGTGGATAACGGCCCTTTCTTCGGATCCAACCGCGCTTCAATCACAACACCCCGCGCTAAAGTTGCGGGATTAGCTTTTAACTCACGTATTTCTGCTTCCAACAGTATTCTATCGAGTAACTGGTCAAGGTTAGTTCCTATTTTTGCAGAAACTTCAATACATCCTACTTTACCACCGTATTCTTCTATAATAAGATTCTGCCGGGTAAGTTCTTCTTTCACTCTCCGCGGATCAGCACCTGGGAGGTCGATTTTATTTACCGCAACTATGATAGGAACATTAGCAGCTTTTGCATGGTCGATAGCCTCGATAGTCTGAGGCATTACTCCATCATCTGCGGCAACTACAAGAATTACAAGGTCAGTAACTTGCGCGCCACGCGCACGCATCGCTGTAAATGCTTCATGTCCAGGTGTATCAAGAAAAACAATCTCGCCTTTCTCTGTTACCACCCTATATGCTCCTATATGCTGCGTTATCCCGCCGTACTCTTTCTCAGCAATTTTACTTTTGCGTATAGCATCAAGTAACGACGTTTTCCCGTGGTCTACATGCCCCATGATTGTCACCACGGGTGACCGCGGAACCATTTTTCTTGGGTCATCCTTTTCTTCTTCCTGCGCGAGAACTTCATCACCGTATAACGGTATAAATTTTACTTCATACCCATAATCACTTGCTAGTATTGTAATAATATCAGGGTCAATCCTCTGATTTATTCCCGCCTTAACTTTTAAGGACATAAGTTTGATCAACAATTCACCAGGCGATTTCTTCATTAATTCCGCAAGCTTCCCAACAGTAACAAACTCATTAACCGAAATTACGGGTTTATCTTCAATAGGTACAGTAACAGGAAGAACCGGAATAACCGGTGCCACGACTACCGGCGGAGTTATCTTTGGTTCAGGAACAACAGGTTTTGGAGTGACAACAACTTTTATTTCAGGCACTACAGCAACAGGTTTCTTAGGCTCTACCTTAACAACCGGTGTAACCGTTTTTTGTTGAACAAAAGGTTTAGATATAACCTTTGACGGAACAACAACAGGTACCTTAGCAACCGCTGTTTTCTTAACCTTTTTTACTTTTACATCACTTACAGCAGAAGGTACTGCGGAGGAAACAATACCGGCAACTTTAGCCCGTGGCTTAACAACCTTCTTTTTTTTGATAGCTGTTATCGCCGAAGCTGGTTTATTCGTCTTCTTTACCTTCTTAACTTTTTCTTTACTCTCTTTATTGATATTCTCACTATCAGCACTCTTCTTTTTTGTCGCCATTATTTTTTATTCTCCTGAAACAATTTATTTATTCTTTTGGTTTTTCCGGTTCAGCACTCACTTCAGAAGCACCGGTTTCTGCTACTGCAGGGACCACATCCTTTTTTTCAATCTTTCCCTCAATCTCCTTTTTCTTTTCTTCCGGCGATTTTATATCCAGATGCCATTTAGTAAGTTTTGCTGCAAGCATTACATTTTGCCCTTTTTTCCCGATTGCCAAAGACAACTGGTCTTCTGACACAATAACTTCCGCGCGTTTACCTACTTCATCGAGAATAATAACTTTCTCAATCTTAGCAGGAGACAGTGCAGACGTAATATTTTTTACAGGATCATCATTCCACGCAATTAAGTCTATACGTTCACCATGAAGTTCGTCGATGATAGGCTTCACGCGGGAACCCTTGACTCCTACGCATGCCCCTACAGGATCGACTTTTTTGTTATGAGAAATAACAGCCAATTTTGTACGTTCCCCGGGTTCACGTACGATCTCAACGATTTCAACAGTCTTATCCGCGAGTTCCGGTACTTCCTGTTCAAACAATAATTTTACAAATACCGGGCTGCACCGGGTAAGAAGTATACGTGCACCTTTTTGGTCTTTATCCACTTTTAATACCATTGCACGGATACGATCGCCGTTTTTAAACTTCTCACGCATGACCTGTTCTTTAGGCGGGATAATCGCTTCAACTTTTCCAAGTTCAACGACATAACTCCCGCTGACAATCCTGTGGATAAAACCGTTTACTAACTGCTCTTCTCTGCCCTTATATTCCTGGTACACATTAGATTTTTCTACTTCCCTGATTTTTTGGAGAATAACCTGTTTCGCGGTTTGCGCTGCAATCCTAGAAAAATCCGTGGTGTCTACCTTCAACTTAACCGTACCCCCCAATTCAACTTTTGGATCATACTTTTTTGCAGCATCAACGGTTAATTCAAGGCTGCTATCCACAACTTTTTCAACTACTGTTTTGATCATATACGCTTCCAGCATTCCGGTTTCAAGGTCAACCACAGCTTCCAGGTTACCCTTAAAATTTGAGTGTTTACGAAACGCAGACACCAATGCACCTTCTATCATTTGAATAAGTTCCTGTGTTTTTACGCCTTTATCGCGTTCTATCTGTTCTAACACCGGCAACAAATCACTTGTAAATTTTGTCATAATATCAACCCTTCACCAATAATTCTTTAAATATCAACTACTTTACGCGCGCTGCTGATCTGTGCAAGTTTTAGTTCAACACTCTTCCCGTCATTCCGTAAAACTGTCAATTTATCCTCAACAACATTCTCAATCTTACCAATAAACGCTTTCTCTCCTTCAATCTGTTCAAACAGTTTGAACCTCACTTGACTACCTCTAACGTTTTCAAAATCTTTAATAGTCTTCAGCAACCTATCAATACCGGGAGATGATACTTCCAACACATAATGTTCCGGTAACCATATTTCAAGTTCGTACAATTCACCGACGGCATTACTCACCAATGCGCAATCTTCAACACTAATACCTATACCGGGTTTATCTATAAACAACCGTACAACCCAGCGTTTACCTTCTTTCTTATATTGCAATTCTACTAGTTCATACCCCAACTTCACTACAGCACTGCTGGTAATCTCTTGCAACTTGTCTTTATTACTCATATCCTCCAAAAACCCCTATAGAAAAACAAAAAGTGGCGCAAATATTTTTTGTCTTGCCACTTTTGACATTCTTTATTTAACTATTAAATATATTACTATACTATGAAATGGATTGTCAATAACAAAATGAGTTGGTTTATACTATACTCGGTATAAACGTCTTACACCCGATCTCACTTAATTTACGGTAAAGTTTGCGGAGCATATATTCATCTCGATAAGTACCCACAATTGCACCGCCAGAACCTGCAAACTTTGCATGCGCGCCACACTTCCGCGCGGTTTCTACCATCTCTATGTTTTTTGTATCAATACTAAATATCTTCCGTCTGGTATCAAAATTTTCATCCATCAACGGCCCAATAGCATCACGTTTCCCGGCAAGCAACAACTTGTATGTTTCATAAGATAACAACGCAAATTTCTTCATTGCGTTAATAACATCCGTATCTCCACGGAGATATCGTTCTCTTACGTTATTATGTACAACATCCGATATTTCACCAAAATCTGTACGGTAGGATATAAAAAGATTAGGCAATAGCCTTGGATTCAACTGTTTATATCTCCCATACCCGTACCTATCCATATACTTCTTATCGAAATCCATATAAACCAGCCCTTCATACACCTGGCATACACGATCCTGAAGGCCGGCGGTAATACGCAACTCATTATTCTCGACTGATAGTATCAGGTTGGGCAAAATATTTTTTGGTATTGCTATACCATAAAACTCCATTAATCCCCGAATTGTTGCAGTAACGATTGCACTTGACCCTGCAAGCCCCACTTGTCTTGGAATATTAGAATCATAACGTATTGAAAAATTTCGATCACGCAGCTTAATATTTCGTTTTTCGCAGTACTCATAGAACTTTTTTATTGCCGCTTTCACCAGCCTCAGCCCGCCGTAGTATCCGCTGAGTTTAACATCCTCCACCAGATCTTCTATGCAATTAAACCTACACTTATCCTGTTGGCTAAGAATAATTTCAACCTCCGGCCAGTCGTACAACACAACCTTTGCGGAAAAGTTTTTTACAATCAACGATATTGTCTTCCCGTTATATCCGTCAGACGGATTGCCGATAAGCCCTGCCCGCGCGTATGCTTGCGCCCTAATTATCTGCATACAATACGTTTAACCTTCTTCTTAACACTCTCCCCAAACTCAGGATCGGAAAGTATAAACTCTAGCACGGTTTCAAAATAACTTTCAAAATTGCCGATATCATAGCGTTTCTCTCCGGGATTAAGTTTAACACCATATACCTTCATCCCCTGATGTATCATCATTCTTATAGCATCTGTGATCTGTATTTCCCCGCGTTTATCCGGTACAACTTTTCTTATAAACCCGAATATATTCGGGGAAAACACATATCGCGCTGCAATCGCTAGATTACTTGGCGCTTCAGCTACTGCAGGTTTCTCTACAACATCGGACAACTGAAACACTTTACCACTTGTCGCAGGTTTTGCTATACCGTAAAAACAAACTTCAGATTTATTGACCTCTTCAAATGCGATAACGCAGTCCGCTGCTTTATCAACAAAACAATCAGTAAGTTTCTTTACTACTTTTGAGTTTGCATGCAAGCCAATAATCGAATCACCAAGAGCTACCACAAACGGCTGGTTGCTAACATATTCTTCAGACTGCAGTATTGCATCCCCCAACCCTTTGGGTTGACGTTGGCGTGTATAAAAATATTTTACATCAAGTTTTTCATACTCAAGCGAAGACAACAACTCCTCTTTCCCTGTCTCGCGTAATCCGCGTATAAGCTCGTTATCCGCATCAAAATGGTTTTCAATTGATGTTTTATTACGTCCTGTGACGAATAGAATATTGGTAATCCCCGACTTCTCAAGTTCTTCCACTACGTACTGCACTACAGGTTTCCGTCCGACGGGCAACATTTCTTTTGGCTGCGATTTTGTTGCGGGTAATAACCGTGTCCCAATCCCCGCTACAGGAACTACTGCAAGATTTATCATTTTCACCCCTCAACTAAAGCTTGATATACTTCAAGATCCTCATCAAATAAAAATAGATAAAATTTATTCTATCAAATATACCCCAAATTTTGTTTAAAATTACTGTTTTTTAAATGTGTTTATATAGAGCGCACCGAAAAAACACTATTATCTTGATCATTCATTACTTATCGACCGCAATCTCTGTAATATATTAATGCATTCATCCTCTTTTCCCAGTTCTTTATACGTTGAAACGATCTCGTATTCAAGGTCAGGGATAATCCTGCCGTTCATTTTTTCACGTATCAAAAGAAGTATATTTAATCGTTTCACAAATTGTTTTGTTTTTAAGTATACGATTGAAAGGTTGGAATACGCCTGCCACTCTTCAGGAGACAACTCTATAGCCTTAACAAAACATTCTTCCGCTAACCCCCACTCACCGGACTTCAAATAGTAAATACCAAGATTATTCTGTGCTTTCCCCGACCACGGCGATTGTTGTACAGTTTTAGTAAAAAACGCTTTTTCTGTCCGCCAATCATCCGACCTGGCTAAGATGATAGAAGCATAAAATATTATCACAATCCCGGTAGCTGCAATCAAAACTATACGGTTCTTTAAAGCACGTATAAACACATACGCAATTATGAAACAATACCCTACAACCGACAAGTACAAATACCTTTCCCCCATCGGATGAGTGACCACCGCGAATACTATATTTAATGCCGGTAATAAAGTAAACACTGGCCATATCAGCATAAATGACAATCTGCGGTTTTTCATGTAAAAATAATATATTAGTATAAGTATTAACGTTAACACACAAATACCAGCTAAAAACTGCCAGGCAAAAACTGATGTGATAACTGGTATATTTATCAGTACTGACAGATTTGTCGGTAGAATTAATAGTTTGATATACTTAACAATCACAAAACAAATACTTAATGTATTACTAATAACATTATCACCGATATAACTTGCGGAATACGGAGGAGCCATGAGCCAGAATCTGACGACCAAATACAATATTGTTACCCAAATGTAACGCGCAAAAATCTGTTTTACAGATTCCCGCACTTTTTTTCCAGGATAAAATAACCAGTCGTGTACAATAAGCAACGGGATAAACATCAACGCGGTTTCTTTTGAGAATAATGCCAGTAAGTATGATAAAACTGATATTATACGCTTCACCGTGACTTTGTTATCTTTACCGTCAATAATATACAGATAAAATGCAAGTAGAAAGAACAGTCCTAATAACAAGTTTTCGTTATGAGTAACCACATACATTATTTCGCTATGAACAGGATGAGCAGCAAAAAACAGTGCGGTTAAAACAGCTAGCAGCTGTGATGAATACAGTTGTTGTATAACAAGAAATACCATAAACGATACCATCAAGTGTAACACAGGATTAATAACTCTATGCCACCGCAAATGCCCATCCCATAGCAAGAAATTTATGAAATACGATAAAGTAGCGACCGGCCGGTAACTACGTTCTGTAGTAATCGGGAAATATTGTTTAGTAATCAAGATTCTAGTATTTTCTATATGAGAAAACAAAGGTATGTTCTGGATATAGAATGGAACGTCATCCCACACAAATGGGTTGTCTATAATATTTCCATACAACAAAAATATTATGCTAAATAATAATACAACTACACCAATTCTTGCATGACTTGACATATTAGAAAACAACTTATTTCCATTTAAAACAGTTAATAATATTGCCCTATTTATCAGTGATATTACTTTCTTCAACTAACATAACCATTTTTTGTTTGAATTCAGGATGACAATCGCAGTAAAGAATATCTTCTGATTTAATTCTATAGTCTCCCTGTTTTTCGGTAAGTACCGCATCGTTTTTTTCAGGATCCCACACCATAACTTTTTGTCCACGCCATACGCGGAAAACATCCTTAATTCCATCGATATCACCGGTTACCCAGAGCCAGAACATTAACCCGTGATTCTCATGATTGTTGCCTAACAACAACTGTTTCGCATAATACCCTGTATTTGCCTTATCTTCCGGAGTAAGATCTTTCCATGTTTTTCCAGTCGGTATTTTACAGAGAACCGAATCAGACCACTTCCCCTGCCCGATCTCGCGTTTGACATACGCTTCAAGCCAAAAATAGTTTTGTATCCCGTAAGGGGATCGTTTCCCGTACTTCGTATACGAATTTTGGATATAATCCGCAATCATCTTAGCCTGGATTTCAGGATTTGCAATGAGATATTCGACAGTCTGGCGTACTGTCCAGTTTTGTTTAACACCATAAGGAATACCATAAACGTTTTTAATATTTGTTGTCGTCAATTGCCATGGACCGACAGTCGTTTGTCCGATAAGATCCAATGTTTCCTCCGCAGTTGTTGTCCCCCACCGTTTTTCATGAGGACGGTTAAACAATACTCCGCCTTCTTTCAAAGCTTCCGCCCAGAGATCTTCAATTCCAACAAGATTCCATTTTCCTTGTCCGTAACCCCACTTTAACGCGTTATATGCGGTAGTAAGCACAATCTTCCCGCCTTCACCTTGTTCTTTACCCATATTAAACATTATAGCGTTATACTTAAGGGTAAGAATCTCGATACGCTTATCCGCTGAAATATCAGTATTTTTTATGTTGTTCATACCACATCCTTCAATACTAAACATCAATACTAATATAAAAACCAGGCATTTTATATGCTTATGAAATACTTTGTTAAAAAACAACTACTTCCTCCCTAAAGCAATACACCGTTTTACCGCTTCATCAATACCCACTATTTCTGACTTCTCCGTGGTACGAAGTTTGTATTCCACAGAATTATTATTTGCTAATGTACGATCGCTTACGGTCACACGAATCGGGAAACCGATAAGGTCAGAATCCTTGAACTTAACCCCTGCACGTTCATCCCGATCATCGAGGATTACGTCAATTCCCGCAACAGTCAATTCATCATAAATCTTATCCGCCACCTCTTTTTGTGTTCCTGTATATGAAACCGGCACGATATTCACAACGTATGGCGCAAGAGGTATTGGCCAGATGATACCGTTATTATCATTTCCCTGTTCAATCGCTGCAGCAACCATCCGTGTAACACCTATACCATAACAACCCATTACAAAATGTTTTGGCGCACCGGCAGTATCGAGAAATGTTGCATTCATAGACTTTGAATATTTGTAACCAAGCTTAAACGTATGCCCAACTTCAATCCCGCGGCAAAACTGCAAATCCTTCCCGCACCGCGCACATTTATCCCCGTGTACAACCTTACGGATATCCACGACATTATCCGGGGTGAAGTCACGCCCGGGATTAAGATTCTTTACGTGGTAATCCGTCTTATTCGCTCCGGTAATACCGTTGATTATAGACATAACAGAATAGTCTGCGATAATCTGTACCTTTTCCTTTAACCCAACAGGCCCTGCGAAACCTACCTTCGCACCAGTAAGTTTTTGTATTAATTCCGGTTGCGCAAGCTCAACCGCCGCGGTGTTAAGCACCTGCCCGAGCTTAGACTCATTAATTTCATAGTCCCCGCGTACCAACGCGAGTACCGGTTTTCCGTCAGCAACGTATATCATGGATTTAATAAACTTTACCGTTGGTGCGGACATAAACTTCCCAACAGCACTTACGGTATGCACCCCAGGCGTATTTATTTCCTCGAGTATCAACTGTGTTTCTTTATTCTCTCCACTTTCAACTGCCTTGCATTCCGCTTTCTCAGTATTTGCACTGTACCCGCACTCGCAGTACACAATTTCTTCCTCCCCTGTTTGAGCAAGCACCATAAACTCATGCGAAAAACTACCCCCGATTGCTCCGGAAGCAGCTTCTACTGCGCGAAAATTAACCCCGCAACGTCCGCAGATACGTTTATACGCGTCATACGCGCGGACATAATACTTCTCCGCACACTCTTCATCTGCGTGGAATGAATACGCGTCCTTCATCACAAACTCACGTGCGCGCATTACACCGAACCGCGGACGTATTTCATCACGAAACTTCGTTCCGAACTGGTACAACATCAACGGCAGTTCACGATACGACTTTACCTCACGGCGGACAAGATCGGTGATAACTTCTTCGTGTGTTGGACCAAGGCAAAAATCGTTATCCTTCCTGTCCCTCAGACGAAACAACTCTTTCCCATAAATACCCCAACGCCCGGTTTCCTCCCACAACGTTTTAGGAAGAAGAATAGGTAATACAACTTCCTGCCCGTCAATGCTATTCATTTCCTCACGCACAATTTGTTCAACTTTCTTTACTGCGCGTAAGCCCAGCGGCAACCATTCATAAAGACCCGCTCCGAGTTTACGGATAAGGCCAGCTCGAAGCATAAGTTTTGCTGATACAGTATCCGCCTCAGAAGGCACCTCGCGCATGGTTTTGATAAACACTTTAGTAAATTTCATTTTATACACTATCCCTTCACAAATACATATTCAAAAGGTCATGCTCTAAAAATAATCTCTTCTTGAGAGAGCTCGTTTCTAAGTTTTTCCCCTGCAACATACCTTTTTATTTCCCCAACTACAGCTTCACCAAACCGGAAACATTCTCCGGCAAACGAACCTGCGATATGAGGGGTTAGAATACAGTTTGGCAGTGTATAGAACGGATGTCCTTCTACAGGAGGTTCTGGAAATGTAACATCCAGCATCGCGGTTATACGCCCGGTTTTGAGTTCAGCGACAAGATCATCTTCATTAACCAACGCACCACGGGCTATATTAATAAACACACTATTATCTTTCATTAACTTAAGATTGGATTTATTTATCATACCTTTATTCTTTGGTTTATTTGGTGCACAGAGAACAACGACATCCGCTTGCGACATCAATTCCTCAATTGTGCATTTGGTGACACCCATCCCGCGGGCTTGTTCCGGAGTGATATGGTTTGACTGTACAAGTATATCAACCTCAAAATTCTTCAGCAGTTTTACCAACCTCCGCCCGATATGCCCAAGGCTGAGTATTCCTACTTTTGTTTTATAATACCCTTTTGCATAATCCCCTGTTTTCTTCCATGCAAGTTTACCTTTAGCATGAATTTCATGGTTAAAATGAAACACACCTTTCAATCCTATAAGTACCATCCCAAGAGCGAACTCCGATACTGGCTGCCCGTTGATATCAGCGTTTGATGCTACTCTTATATCTGTACGGGTAGACTTCCACAGTCCCTGGACTGACCCTGCGGTATGAAATACAATTTTGAGTTTCTTAGCCAAAGCCAACATTTCATCAGTTAATGCCAAACTACCCCACCCGGTGATCACAGCTTCGGCATCAACTATGTTGTTTTTCACATACTCTGCGTTATACCCATCAGCAGGAGGAGGGCATCCTAAAAGTTCAGCTACTTCAGACATAGCTTTAACAACTTCTGCTGAGAAACTGATATCAAACGTTTTCTTAGGCATACTAAAAAACACTTTTGGTTTCATAAAAATTCACCTTATCTGATAATTTTCTTTATATAATCAAGTTCGGCTTTAATAATAACCCGCGGGTCAGAAGTTTCATACCCTGACTTTGGCATGAATTCGAGCATAAACGCGCCGGTATATCCCGACTCACGCACAAATTTGCCTAATCCCGAATAATCAATTACCCCAGACCCCAGCGGCGCAGATACATGTTGTCCGTTAGCAATTTTATAGTTCTGCAGATGACAATGTCCGCTTACCGGTAAAAGAAGTTTCATATCCTGGCCCATCTTTGTTTTATAATCCTCTTCAGTGAACGGGTACGGCGGCTGGTAGTTAAGTTTACAATTCTTACGTCCAACTCTCTCTAATAATTTCAATGGTACGTCATGCCATCCATTTGTAATCGTATTATTATGGCGTTCAATAACAATTGTTATCCCTTCAATCGCAGCTTTATCACAACTACGCTGCAGAAACTTTATTACAGTATCAATTTCCTGTTCGCTACTATCGACAAAATTATGTATCCCCGCCCATAACCTGATAATTTTGGCGTTAAACATTATGGCAACCCGGATTTCATTCTCAATACTCACATCAATACTGTTGTTATTGACAATTTTTAATCCGTTAAGGTATGAACCTAATACAACAATTTCGATATTATTAGTATCGCACAACGGTTTAACTTTATTTACAATATCATCACTTACCGGATACGCCACATGTGGCGGGCGTGACCACAACTCTACGCATTCCGCTCCGCAATCCGCTGCAATTTTGATAACTTCATCCACATTCTTGTCTTTGAAAGCAATCGTACACAACCCAACTTTGTTCATAATTTCTTTTCTAGTAATAAAGGGAAATAGATATTCTTACCCGCTGTATCTTAAATCACCGATATCCTATAATCCCCCTTTTTCTGTATCTATAAGACTTTTTCAAATATATATTTCAACTAATAATATTTACCAATAATTTGACTTTTCTTCCACCCTGAAGTAGAATAGACTATACATCAGGGCAGATGGCGGAATTGGCATACGCGCAGGCCTCAGGAGTCTGTGACTGAAAAGTCGTGCGGGTTCAACTCCCGCTCTGCCCATTTTTTTCAGTACTTAATCCTCATACCCTTTTGGATGCTGTTTATGCCACGCCCAAGCTGTTTCCAATACTTTCCGTACGTCCCCGAACCTCGGATTCCACCCAAGCTCTTTCTTTATTTTATCCGCCCCAGCGATTAATACCGCCGGATCACCCTCACGGCGCGGGCTATACTCTACCGGAATTTTTCTTCCGGTAACATCCTGAGCGATATTAACAATTTCTTTCACTGAAAACCCGTTGCCGTTCCCCAGATTATACTTTGCTGAGACACCGGTTTCTAACTTCTTCAAACCAATAATATGTGCCTGCGCAAGGTCTGTTACATGAATATAATCCCGCACACAGGTACCGTCTTTTGTAGGATAATCATTCCCGAATATTGAAACTTTATCACGTTGTCCAAGAGCTACCTGTAAAACTATCGGAATGATATGTGTTTCTGGTTTATGATCTTCACCGATTTTTGCAGATTCATGCGCACCCGCTGCATTAAAATATCTCAACGCGACAAACTTAATGCCATACGCATAGTCGTACCATTTAAGTATTTTTTCAAACATGAGTTTAGTATCGCCATAAGTGTTAGTAGGATCCATGTTATTACTTTCCGTGATCGGTACTTTTTCAGGTTCACCAAACACCGCTGCGGTTGATGAAAATATAAGTTTTTTTACATCATGTTTCACCATAGCATTTGCAAGATTAATACTCGCCGTAATATTCTGGCGAACATATTTTTGCGGATCCTTCATTGACTCACCCACTGCACAGGATGCTGCAAAATGAAATACCGCGTATATACTAAATTTCTCGAATACAGCATTTATATCAGCATCATTCAAGAGGTCACCCTGTACGAACTTATCTGTGAGTATCGCTTTTCTATGGCCTTCAGACAAATTGTCGAATACAACAACCTCGTACCCTAAATCCATCAATTCCTTAACAGTATGACTGCCTATATACCCCGCCCCTCCGGTTACAAGTATTGTTTTTACACTACTACTCACAAGTGAGATCCTCCTTTATATAAAACACCTTATTAGTTTATCATTATACGGTAATCATGCCATACAATCGCAGGTTCGTTCATTATCTTTACTTCAGCTTTTGTGTACTTCTCAAGCTCCGGCAGCCGTGATTTAAAATATTCAAATAAATCCAGAGCTACAGTAATCTCAACCTTAACCCCGTGCCCTCTTCTCCGAACCACATTAACTATATCTTCCATAACTTTTGTGAACATCTCAGATTTTGATAATACCCGTCCCGCACCGGAACAATGCCTGCATTCTTCCGTTACCATACTGGTATTGGACTCGCGTTTACGTTGACGCGCAATCTCAATCAATCCTAATGAGTTAAATGGAAGAATATCAAGTTTTGCTTTATCATTCTTCAATGCATTTTCGAGCTTATGATAAACAGTGTTACGGTTCTCACGTTTTCTAAGATCTATAAAATCAATAACGATAATCCCACCGTGATTCCTTAACCTAATTTGCCGCGCAATTTCTTCCGCTGCTTCAATATTTGTCACTAATGCGGTATCCTCCGGCAACCCTGTCCCTTTACCACGCGAACTTCCGGAATTAACATCAATCGCGCATAATGATTCTGTCTGCTGAATAATCAGGTACCCGCCTGATTTAAGTTTGACATACGGATTTGCAAGCGCTGCGATTTCTTTATTAACCTCAAACATCTCAAACAAAGGTTTATGCTCGTTATACAACCTTACCCGCCCCTTAAGCTCGTCATCAAAATGAGATACGTAATCAATAACATTCTCATATTGCTTATCATCATCCACCAGCACATTCTCAATCTGTGAACTAGGCGTATCCCTTAGAACTTGTAATACAATATCCACATTTTTGTAGAGTACTGACGGTGCAGGTGCGTTACCCGCACGGGCCTGAATAGTTTTCCATACCCTCGTTAGGTACCGCAGGTCATCCTTAAAATCTTTTAACCCCTGCCCTTCTCCTTCGGTACGTATAATTATCGTCCCGCAATCCGGCAGAATTGGCTCAACAATTTCCTTCAACCTCTTACGTTCCGCGTTATTCATAATTCTTTGCGAAACATAAACATTCCGTTCTTCAGTCGGCATATATACAACATACCGGCCTGGAAGGCTTATTTTTTCTGATACCTTAGCGCCTTTTTCGCTTATTGGATCTTTTGTTACCTGTACAACCACTTCCTTATTTTTCGGCATCCGATTTTCTATACGGTGAGACGTAATCCTTTTTTTCTGCCCGAAAAACCCGGTCACAGTGTCTACGGTATCATTAGAACTAAGATACACATTTTTACCAACACCAATATTAATAAACGCAGACTGCAGTGATACAAGAACATTTACAACTTTACCTTTATAAATATTCCCGACAAAACCCCGTGTTGTTTCGTTATCAATATAAAACTCTACCAACTTATCATTTTCAAACACGGCAACCCGTGTTTCATCCATCACCGTACTAACCAAAATTTTTTTCTTAACTTCTACCATTATTTCCCTTAACCTTTATTACCCTATCTTTGAAATTCACCAAAACCATCTCCTAAAACGCTGTTCTTGTGTAACAAACACAACTGTAGCTAGCGTTAATTTAAACAAATCACCGGGTATAAACGGAACAAACCCTTTCATAACCGCATCAGCAACAGTAAACTTCATCCCAACCACCAACCACACAGTCCCGCAGATTAGAATGAGGGAAGAGGTAAGAACAAAAGTCAATAATGCTGTTGATATTTTCACATTTTTACCATTCCCTAATATCAATCCATTAAAAACTGATGCTAGCAAGAACCCGAATAAATATCCTACGGTTGGCCCTGTCGCCATCCACACAGCCCCGGCTTTTGCACCGGAAAATACCGGCAGCCCGATACAACCGAGCATGAGGTAGCATATCTGCGACACCACTCCATTCACCGGTCCGAGGACCGCACCGGAAAGCGTTACAAAAAACGTTTGTAACGTTACTGGCACCGGTGTAAATGGCAGCGGTATATAAACGTACGCACCGATAACTGTCCCTGCGGCAAACAACGCAATACCGATTCCCTGCCGAGCCACTCTGCTAAACGCCAGTTCCGCTGTAAACACACCCACAACTTTTTTTGTTAATTCTACCATTTTAACAAACTCCGTATCCTTTCTTAAACAACCTTGTTTCTACTTACCTGTTCACTATACAACTCGCGTATTTTCAAAAAAATAGTGTTATACTCTTCCGTTTTATAATCCGGATAGGTCCATCCAAACGGTACGAACATACCTTTATGATACTGTAACGTAACCTCCGCAAATACCTGTTCGCCTATGTACAACCTATGCGCAAAATCTTTAGTTGATGCTAAAACAAGTTTTGCATAATCAATATATCCAGGATCAATGTTTATCCTCCGCTTTTTTGTTGACTCACTCAAGAACAACGATTCTACTTTGTTTGTATCAACCTTTATACGCGCTAACTGTCCCGGACTCATAAGATTATTAAAACTTACAAACCTTCGATACACAACCTTCCCAAGCTCGTCTTCATAATAATTTGTATGCTTAAAGTCCATTATCCCAGACCTGTAATCCACGTTACCATACAGTTTAACCAATAATGGTTCGGCTTTATCAAACAATTCAACTTCACCGGTCAGCATACCGGTAAACAACTTCACCGGCCCAGGATCCTTCAGCATACCCATATAACACTACAATCTCTCAACACTTTTCTTATAACTACTAAAATTCGCAATTATTTCCTTAACAGTATCGCCTCCAAACTTCTCACATATTTCCTGAGCCAACGCACATGCCAGCATAGCTTCACCTACCACTGAAGCAGCAGGTACTGCGCAGACATCAGACCTAACCTTTGCAGCAAAAACTTTTTTCTTGGACTTAACATCCACTGATACCAAAGGCCGTACTAACGACGGGATTGGCTTCATCACGGCATGAATAACAATATGTTCACCATTTGTAATCCCGCCTTCGACACCACCGGCATTATTTGTTTTACGATAATATTTTTTTGTATCACTATAATATATCTCGTCATGCACTTTTGAACCCGGCATTGCTGCCATAGCAAATCCCGCGCCAAACTCTACACCTTTCACCGCGGGAATTGACATTACCGCCCGTGCAATACTTCCATCCAACCTTTTATCCCACTGAGCATGACTCCCAAGCCCGGGAGGAACATTTAACGCAGCGACAGTAAACTTACCACCTATGGTATCCCCATTTACTGCAGCATCCTGTATCACTCTAACCATTCTTTGTTCCGCATGTTTATCAGGGCATCTTAACGGTGACGTTTCAGATATAACAGCAGCTTTTGAATAATCCAACTTCATCCCTCTGATTTTTTCAGGACCGATTTGTTCGACAAAACTCACAACTTTAATACCTATGATACTCAATATTTTTTTAAATACCGTTCCAGCCGCAACCCTTGCAGCAGTTTCCCTTGCTGATGCGCGTTCCAAAATATCGCGAATATCCTTCCGTCCATACTTCATAATCCCGGCAAGGTCTGCATGCCCGGGCCTCGGCGCGGTTTCCAGTTTAACTTCTCTACAATCCTCTTCACGCGAACTCATAACCTTTGTCCAGTTTAACCAATCACGGTTTTCAATCAACAATGCCACCGGTGAGGATATAGTTTCACCAAACCTTACCCCCGCAATAATTCTTGCGTGGTCACGTTCAATCGCCATACGTTTACCCCGACCAAACCCTTTTTGCCGGCGGTTGAGTTCCAGATCAATATCTTCTTCCTTAATTCTTAACCCCGCAGGAACGCCGTCTATTATTACTACCAGCCCGTATCCATGAGACTCACCTGCGGTAATAAATCTTAACATAAATAATCTTAATTACCTTTTTTCTGTAAGTTTTTTTAACAACATTTTTTTCATCAGTTCAACAGGCGCTTTCTTGCCAGTCCATATCTCAAATGCCCGCGCACCTTGCAATACCAGCATATCCGCACCATTCATACACTTAACCCCGCGATCCCGCGCGTGCTCCAATAACTCAGTTTCGCGGTTATAAATCACGTCGTATACAAACAATCTATCATGAATAAAATTTTTATCAATAGGGCAACAATCCCCATGTTTCATCCCCACTGGCGTGGCGTTAACAAACAACTGGCATTCCTTGATACACTCTTTTATCTCATGCCCGTTATTATGAACCACTTTTAAGTCAGCTCTAGGAAAGAAATACTTCACTTGCGCAGCAAAACTGCGTGCCCGTGCGTTATTTATATCCGAAATAAACAGGCGTTCAACCTTTTCTTTCACCAACCCATAAACTACTGCCCTCGCAGCGCCGCCACTACCCAAAACAAACACACTTTTTTCCCGTGGTTCAAACCCGCCGATATCCTTTAAAGACGTTATAAAACCGTAAATATCCGTGTTATAACCCACCAATTTACCATCTTTATTATGTATGGTATTAACCGCACGTATATGCTTAGCGCTTTCATCCAGTTTATCAAGGAATCGCACAACAGTTTCTTTATGCGGAATTGTAACATTAATCCCGATAATCCCATACGAACGGATAGCTTTTATTGCGCGTTCCACTTCCGCAGGATTGACTTCAAAAGGAACGTACACAAAGTCTAACTCCGACTCCTGCAACGCAGCATTATGCATTACAGGACTCATTGAATGTTCGATAGGATAACCTATTACACCAACAACTTTTGTCTTTCCTGTAATCATAAAAAATACCTTATTTATTTCCTTCTTTATTCACTCTACTACCTACCCTATGTGTCCTTAAAAGCTCTATCAACTCCTTATTTTTAGGATCAAGTTTAAGTACCTGCAACCAAATCTTTACTCCCTGCTGACGCTCTCCTTTGAGATAGTGCGCCATACCTACCTTAATCAGCGCCTTAACATTCTTAGGATCTTCCCGTAGAATTTCATTACAGAAAGTCAATGCATCATCATATTGCTGAGCATAAATCAACTGGCTTGCTTTATACAACAACACTTCATTTTGTGTCAATCCGGGAATTCCAATATTTTTCTCAGAAACTAATCCAACAAAACCGGAATAAGCCAGTAATATCGCCAGTAGGATTAATAAAGCCCCGGCCTTCCTGCGGTTCTTCACAATATACGCGTCATTAAACAAATACTTTTTCGCAAACTCGTTAATTTTAATAATAAAATTTGGGAAAAAATAATAACCCGTGCCAATCAATAACAAGACCAGCGCAACTAATAATTTTACGATCTCCATTCACCGTTTACCTGTAACTTAAATTTTTCTTCAACACTTTCATCACCGCAACTTCACCGCAATTCGGGAAAAACTCGCAGTTAATACATTCCGTCCACACCTTATGCGGCAATAAATCCTTTTTTATCCTTCGAAACCCGAGCTTTACAAAAAATTTTGGTTTATAAGTTAATGCAAAAACTTTTTGTACCCCAAGCTGTTTTGCTTCAATAAGAAGTTTAGTCAATAACTTCTTCCCTAACCCTTTTCTCACAAACTCAGGAGCAACCGCCATAGACTTAACTTCCGCAAGATCTTCCCAACTTATATGCAACGCCCCGCAGGCAATAACCTTATCTCCCTGTATTACGACATAGAACTCACGCACATTCTCATAAAGTTCACTCAATGCGCGGGGTAACATTTCACGTTTTTGCGCATAAAAATTTACTAGCGCATGAATTTGTTTTATATCCTTTATGTTAGCTTTCCTAAATTCCATAACTCTATTCTTCCCTTCAATACATTTATTCACAGAATATATTATACCAATTATTCCAACTTCTTAATTGTTTTGTCATTTTCCAGTAATTGACACAACCCCTGCCATTTTTGGCGTTCAATCTCAAACTCCTGCATTTTTTCTGAAGAGATAGACCTAGCCGGAGGTATCTTAAGTTTCAGGAAATTAATAAGTTTCCCGTTCTGCATTATCCGAAAATCAAGGTGTGGTCCTGTAGACAATCCTGTTGTTCCAACATACCCAATAACCTGTCCTTGTTTCACCCTGTTCCCTGACCTTACATTCCCCGGAATCCTTGCAAAATGGCAGTATGATGACGTATAAACAGAATTATGTTTTACTACAACTGTCTTCCCTCCCTGTCCACGCCAACCAGCATGAGTTATAAAACCATCACCTATTGATACCACAGGCGTTCCTTGCGGTGCGGCATAATCTATCCCGAGATGCGGGCGGTAGTATCTTAGAATCGGGTGAAACCGCGCTTTTGAAAAATATGATGATATCCTTCGATAATTCAATGGCGCACGGAGGAACGCACGGCGTAATGATTTACCTTTAGGATCATAATAACTATCCATAAACCGTACAGCCGTGCAATCCCCGGCAGTTAAACCATTATACTGTGCGTATAAAACTTTACCATCAACCTTTTTTCCGTCATCACTTTCGTATCGTTCCCAAATAATAACGTAACTATCCCCTTTTCGCGGTTCCGTAAAAAAATCTATATTCCAAGCAAAAATATCATCCGCAAAAACAATAATTTGTTCCGGAGGTACACTTTGCGCGGACATTGATTCCCATAAAGAATTATTCAACCGTCCTTTAACTCCGACAATCCTCCGTTGCATTGTCAGCTTTGTTTTACTTGAAGAAAACACTCCCGTTGTACTTTTGATAATACGGTAAATATCAAGATTATTAACATACTCGAACCCTATTAGCGTACTATACGTAGTCCTGACAATCTTATACGTGTCACCCGGACGCGAGGATGATAGTCTATAAATCTTACCCAATTCCTTAAGAGCAAGCACTGTATCACGTTCATTCACCTTCTCACGTTTAAGTATTGTATACAACAAATCACCAGACACAACAGTTCCCGTTGAAATTTCAATCCCGGGTTTACCAAATTGTGTTATATTAACAATATTAACTACTGCCTTACTAAATGACAGAACCACTGCCGTAATAACAATTATAACAAACCCTTGAACAACTTTTTTCATTTCAATACACCTGCAAACATTTTCTCTACTTCTTCAACAACTTCACCCGGTGATATTTTATCCATACAAACATTATTCTTACAATTTGGACGTATTCCGCAAGGTGAACATTTCATTTTATTATAGATTACGCTCTTTTTCCCATCACCATACAAACCAGTCTTTAATGGATTACTCGGCCCGTATAACCCTATCGTAGGAATGTTATACCCCATAGCGATATGAACCGCAGCAGTATCACTACCTATTACAACATTACAACGCGATAATACCGCAGCAAACTGAGTTAACCCGGTAAGCCCTACTGTACTCACTACCTCCGGGCATTCGCGTAACAATACCTGTTCATTCCCTGCCTGATTCTTATCACCGAGTAATATCACATTATACTTTTGTATTAACACCTTCGCAGTTTCAACAATTTTATTCACAGCCCATTGTTTTTGAGGTACACCCGCACCCAGTATTATTCCAATATTTTTTTGACCAGGCTTCACACCTTTTTTATTTAATACGCAAGTCACCCATTCATTATCTTCCGCAATAACTCTTAAATCATATCCCGGCTTTGACACATCCGCACCGATTTTTCTAGCAAGCGCTAATCCACGCTCAACTGCATGTACCGCCGGGCCATCTTTACTA
>JBBAAG010000042.1 GCA_041658405.1 Elusimicrobiota bacterium | reverse complement strand
GATCCCGATGATATGGTTATTTCCTATGTTCTACCAGAAACGTATATTGTCATATACTGTGGGAGTGAAAACGTTACTTGATCAGGGTATGCCTAACCTCGTGGGGTTGTCGGTATTGACATTCCTGGCCCGCGGGTTTTTCCCGCAGTTGACGGCCTATCAGTTGGATACCATAAAAATTGCTGAGGAAGCGAATATTAAACGGAAACAGGTTCTGTGGATCGTTGTGTTTTCTATCATCATCGGGCTGGCAGCGTCATGGACACTGCATTTGTCGATGTATTATAAATATGGCGCTAATGTTTTGGAAAGCGGCCGTACAGGCGGGGGTACACGCGCAACATTAGCAGTGAATGAGTATACAGAGTTATCCACAGCAGTGAGGTCGCCACAAGGGCCGGTACCCGTAAAAAATGTTGCAACTGCGATTGGCGCGGCAACTGTTGCGGGATTGGTTATACTCCGCCGTATATTCTTTAATTTTCCGCTGAATCCTATTGGGTATATCGTAGCAACGGCGTATGGGTCGCCGGTATGGGGGCCGTTGTTTCTGGTGTGGATTATTAAGAGTATAATCCTGAAAATCGGCGGGGTTAATATGTACAAACAACTAATCCCGTTATTTATGGGACTTGCAGTCGGGCATTTTATCGTTGCCGGTGTTATCTGGGGCCTTATTGGCGCGTTTAATCCTGATATCGCAAGGTTTTACGTTGTGTTTTTTGGGTAAATATAGATTTATTTGTCATAAGAAAGGGTGAGTTTGTTTACAAATGTCAGAAAAAAAAGAGCCGCAGGTACAACCGCCGCAGGAAGTAACGAGTTTACCGATTGATAGTATTATTGAAACACGGAAGGGTAAACTTGAGGTGTTACGTTCACAGAACATTGACCCTTATCCTGCACGGTGTGAAGTTAAGGATACCGTCACTGAACTACGTCAAAAGTATGTTAACCTGAAACCCGGGGAGTCACTGGAACAAGATAGTGTAATCCTTGCGGGACGGTTGATCACAATCCGTGAGATGGGTAAATCAACTTTTGCACACCTACAGGATTCTACCGGAAGGATACAGATTTACCTGCGGACACAGGCGATTGGCGCGGAATTATTTGCTAATTTCAAGAAACTGTATGATTCCGGTGATATTATCGGGATCACAGGCGTGCCTTTTGTTACAAGAACCGGTGAGCTTACCATTGACGTACGTAAGTTTGGGATGCTGAGTAAAGCATTACGCCCATTACCCGAGAAATGGCATGGGCTTAAGGACCCGGAACTGCGTTACCGCCAAAGATACTTAGATTTATTGACAAATGAAACTACCGCTAAAATTTTGCGTGACCGCGCATTGGTGATCAAACGTATCCGCGGATTACTCGACGGGAAAGGGTTTATGGAAGTTGAAACACCGATGATGCAGCCGATCCCCGGGGGTGCAACTGCCCGGCCGTTTGTTACGCATCATAACGCGCTGGATATCGATCTTTATCTCCGTATTGCTCCGGAACTATACCTCAAACGCTTAATAGTAGGTGGGTATGATAAAGTTTATGAACTTAACCGTAATTTCAGGAATGAAGGGATTTCTACAAAACATAACCCGGAATTCACAATGCTTGAACTTTACCAGGCGTATAGCGATCTTTATGGTATGATGGATATCACCGAAGAAATTATTTGCGTTACCGCCCAGGGTTATGCTAATGAGAATAATGAACTTGAGTTTTGCGGGAACAAGATTAATATCACTCGCCCGTGGAAACGCGAAACATATTTCGGGTTATTACAGGCTGCAACGGGTGAGGATGTTTATGCGTATGTCATGGATGGAAAAACTAAGGAGCTGGCACGAAATTTGTCTTTAGATATTGATGTAAACAAAACGCCGGAACATAAGATTATTGATAATATATTTGAGAAAAAGGTGCAGCCGGGACTTATAAATCCTACGTTTGTCACAGATTTTGCGACGAAATGGACACCATTAGCGAAGTCTAAACCGGATAACCCTAATCTTGTGGAACGGTTTGAACTATTCGTCGGGGGGGAAGAAGTTGCGAATGCGTACTCCGAACTTAATGATCCAATTGAACAGCGTAACCGTTTACTTGCTCAGGCGAAAGATAAAGCTGAGGGTGATGCGGAAGCAATGTTTTTTGATGATGATTTTATTATTGCGCTGGAACACGGGATGCCGCCTTGCGGAGGGTTGGGGATCGGGATTGACCGCCTGATTATGATACTCACAAACACATCGTCTATCCGTGAAACTATTGCATTCCCGCTGATGCGTCCTGAAAAAAAGTAAAGACAATATTGAGTTAGTTAGTTATATAATGGTGACAGATTTTGGCTCACTCAATAATAAACCCACGAACGGGTTTATTGAAGTAGTTCGCTCAAAACCTGTCACCATTATAATGTCATAGAAAAAATCATGAAAAAGTTTATCATACACAAGAGTAGCGTATTGGCATTACTACTTCTCGTTTGTTGCAGTTTCACAAACGCGGCAGATATTTATAGCATCAACAGAACTACTAGTACTAGGATAAATGAAATTAAGTTCGGTATTAGAGTCCCATTAGTAATGTTGCCATATAAACCCTCATTTCCAGTATACTACTATATGATAAACATATCAGGAAATATGATGTCGGGAGGGAGAGAAGATTATCTTAATCCCTATTCTAATTATCTAATGGCTGAATACCTACCTGAGTTTTATATAGAAAAAAATGGCATTGAAATAAATATCTTTAGTTGCACTATTAATAATGTTCAACCGATAACGAGTTATATAGATATAGGAAGTTATTATGATCGTAAGTTTTTTTATATTGGACTTACAAAGAAATGGAATCTACCTTTTGGCTTCTATATCGGTGCAGGAACATCGTTGTTTTACTATGACATTTTCTATTGGGCAAAATATTATGTGAAAACAAATACCTCTATTGAGGATTACACAAAATATGTATTCAACGAAAATGGTATTGCTATTGGAATACCTGTATTCATAGGATATACTACAAATTGGAATGGAGGGTTAAACCTTAATTTTGAAATAGGAATAGGTAAATACTT
Organism: Elusimicrobiota bacterium; assembly: GCA_041658405.1. Lineage (NCBI taxonomy): Bacteria > Pseudomonadati > Elusimicrobiota > Elusimicrobiota bacterium. Next base: position 22,296 of record JBBAAG010000042.1, on the reverse strand, counting down.
GACTAAAACCGAATTTTTGGGTGATTACTTTTATAAATTCAACTTACTAAATCTCTCATCACGAATTAAAGGTGAAGAAATGGACAGAATACTTGGCGGTATAAATATAATTGCTGAATACTATACAACAAACTTTACGATTTTCGGAAAGAATCCGTTTCAGGGAGACTACTTATACGAAGACCTTTATTCTAATATAAACATATCCGGTCAAGGAAACTTGTGTATTTTTGGTGGAACAACAGAATTGTGGATGCTGAAAAAATTGGGAGTAGAAACAGGTTTGTTATACGAGAATTATTCTATTAAATCAGACAATTATTACGGTTTTTCAGCATCAGGCATTTTTGATTTTATAAGCATACCTATAATTATAAAGAAACATTTTGGAAAAAAGGAAAACGAATTTATTATTGGTATAGGCATTGATAATATGGTACTAATCGATGATAGGATAAAACTAGGAAATTGGCCTTTAAGTGCCTTTAAAGATATCAAATTGTTACCTGGACAAATACTTCTCTCTACATTATGTAGCTTGGAATACAAAAAAAACCTAAATAATCATCTGGAGTTAGGGATAGGGCTAGTTTATAAAAAAACATTAGGTTTGGAAGATAAAATCCCATTTGATGACGCAATGGGTATAAGGTTAGCGTTAAGAATGAAATAAGTTGTACTATTATCAAAATAGTTTTAAAAAAAGTGTGTTCTAATGTTAAAATATACGATAAGTCATATGAAAAATATTAAATCAAAGGTAAAGTATGGGAAGAAATAATAACTCACTATGAACTGGGAACTGTTTATCTCAAAACGGTACCTCGCGGGTAAGCGCCGGCAGGTGTTTACCTTATTCACCACAATAATTGCAATTGCCGGGGTTATCGTCGGTGTTGCGGCTCTTGTAGTAACCTTCGCGATTATGACTGGGTTCCAGGAAGAAATACGTGACCGCATACTCGGTACCCAGGCGCATATTACCGTAATGACTTTCTCACGGGAAGGTATTGTTGAGAGTACGTTTACTGTAACACAAATCCTTGCAGTGAAAGACGTTGCGGCATGTGCGCCGTTTATTGTCAGCCAGGGGTTAATCCGTTACCGCGGAAACAATCAGGGTGTTATGATCAACGGTATCCGCCCGAAGGATGGGTTAAAGGTTACGGATCTTACAAAACGCTTAGTCGCGGGTACCTGGTCGAGTTTGGATTCTAAGAACGAGAATGTTATCCTCGGGAGTGAACTAGCAAAAAATCTTGGGATTTACCCGGATGACGAAATTATTCTTATGTCGTTCAACGATACACAGAATATGGCAATGATGACAATACCTAAGATGAGGAAGTATAAAGTTACAGGTTTATTTGAATCCGGGATGTATGAGTTTGATAACACGTTTGTGTTTATGAACCTTCAAACCGCACAGGAGTTTCTTGGGCTGGGTAAACAAATAAGCGGGTACCAGGTTAAGGTAAACAATTTTTATGGCGCTGACCTTACCGCAAAAAAAATTCAAAGTGAAGTTAAAGGGTTCTATATTGCACGGTCATGGATGAAGATGAACAAAAACCTATTCTCCGCACTGAAGATTGAAAAATTGGCAATGACTATTGTCTTGGTACTGATAATTTTGGTTGCAGCGTTTAACGTGTTATCCACTCTCATGATGACGACAATGGAGAAAACTAAGGATATCGCTGTACTCACGGCATTAGGTGCGGAACCACGTAATGTTATGCGTATATTCGTGTTCCAGGGCGCAATGATAGGCGTTGTGGGAACAATTGCCGGGATACTCACAGGGGTGGGGGTTAGTATGTTACTGAAATATACAAATTTTATAAGCCTCCCTGCGGATGTGTATTATATTACGAGAATACCGGTACGTATTGTGTGGCAGGATCTTTTGTTAATCGGTATGGTATCTATAATCATTAGTATATTATCAACGCTATACCCTGCAGGGAAGGCTGCAAAGATAGATCCTGCAAAAGCGTTAAGGACGGAATAGGGAATATAACATTTATGGCGGTTATTGTAGCTAAGAATATTACTAAAACCTACAAACTTGGTCCCGAGGATGTACAGGTACTTAAAGGTATTGACTTTGAGTTAAACCCCGGCGAGATTGTTGCTGTCACAGGCCCTTCCGGTGCGGGGAAAACTACGTTTGTACAAATCCTTGGCTTACTTGACCACCCGACAACCGGTGAGTTGATGATTGACAATAATGACGCTGCTAAGATGTCTGTACACACCAGGGCGGTTACACGTAATAAATACGCGGGGTTTGTATTCCAGAACCATAATTTGTTGATAGAATTCACTGTACTTGAGAATGTAATGCTTCCGGCGTTGATGCTAAACGAAAAATATTTACCACAGATAAAACGTGATGCTGAAAAACTTCTTACCGAACTTGGGTTAAGCAGTAGGATGAATCACCGGCCTGATGAGATATCTTATGGTGAGGCACAGAGAGTTGCGCTTGCCCGTGCATTGGTGAATAACCCGAAGGTAATCTTTGCTGATGAACCTACCGGTAACCTTGATGCTGCGAATGGCATGGCAGTACAGTCATTGTTGTGGGAACAAGTTAAGGTACGCGGGTGCGCTATGGTGGTTGTAACCCACGATATGGCGCTCGCAGGTAAGGCGCAGCGCGTTGTGATACTTACCGACGGTAAGGTTGCTGAGTAAACGACACTTCCTGAATAATATGGTTAGTGCAACGGTTGTAATTTGAACTTAATTTTGTCCGGAATGTGGTAATGAAACACCCATATTGAAGGACAAAGAAAAAGGCTTGAGGTACAAGTGAAAATAGGAATAAGAATTGAAACAATAATACAATGGATGGTACCGTTTGTATTTTTTTGGATTTCAATAATATTTTACCTGCGCACTTACGATTCCTGCCAAATAAAAGTCACATCGTTCTATATTGGAGCAACAACACTCCTCTGCCTTTGGCTGATTAGGTTGATAGAAGGCAACCGGCGTCCTGATTTTGTAAAACTTGCAGTTGTTATTCCTCTCTTAGCATACTTGGCATCAGGTATTTTATCGTTTACGATATCTCCGTTTCACGAAGTAAGCCTGATAGGACTTACCCGTCGTATCCTATACGTTGGACTAATACTAATGATGATTCACCTTTGCAGGGAAGAAAAAGAAGTCAAACGTTTGTTATATTTTGTAGTAGCAGCTGGAACGGTTAGTTGTTTATACGGGTTAATACAGTTTATAGATATCCATTTTTATCCTGACGGTCCGTCAGGGCTTGACCCGTTTATCTGGAGGAAAGCATTCGGTTCACGCATATTTTCAACACATGGTAACCCCGGGTTTTATGCCAATTTCCTTGTTGTCTTTATTCCGTTATTATTAGGAATGATTTTGAAAACGCGCAGCAAGTGGTTAATCGCGCTTTTTGTTTTAGCAGTATTCAATTTTGTTGTTACGGGTGACCAAGAAGGGAAAATCGGTTTTTTCTGGGGGATATACTCATTCATTTTACTGTGGATACTATACTTTTCTAAATTCAATACCGATAAAATACGTAAAATTGTAGGAGTGTGGATATTCGTAGCAATCTTCATTTTTGTATCTGTTGTAACACTGTTTATTAAATACCGTCCTGACGGCCAAAAATTCCGTGCTTATACCTGGCTATCCACTTGGGAGATGATACTCAAACGCCCGGTCTTAGGTACAGGGTTAGATACTTTTTTTGCTACATATCCCAAATACCGCCGCCCTCAAATATTTTTATTGGAAGGCAGGCACAATACTGAAACGGATTATGCGGAAAACGAATATTTGAATATCTGGAATGAAGAGGGGATAGTCGGGTTAGGTATATACTTATGGTTAATCATAACATTTCTAACCATAGGCATAAGAGCGCTGCGACGGTATAAATGGCAACACGGTTCTTCTTCGCCTCCGGAAGATGCTCTCGATAACTCACAAAACAAAGAAATGTCGATGGACTGGCGCGCGTTTTACTTACTGGGGGTGTTGTCTTCTTTCATAGGGTTGTTAGTAGAAAATATAATATTTGTGCCATTTAGGTTCGTTTCAACCGGGATATATTTCAGCTTATTGATAGCGCTAATCATAATATTGTCTACACCATCTGAAACGGCATCCGAATCATGCGAAAAAGTTGAGAATAAGAAAAACGATTTGTGGGTATTGGCAGTAAAACGAACAGTTCAGGTTTTACTAGTTTGCTGTACCGCTTTTCTTTGTTTTAAATACTTACAGAAATTCACTGCGGATCAAGAGTTTAATTACGCAATATATTATTCCAAGAAAGGTGATTGGAATACAGCGCTTGTTCACTATAATAACATCAATCGTTATAACCCAAACACAATTATGTCGCGCTACTTCACGGGTAATGTCTATAATGATCGGTTCAATATGGAAAAGACGTTCCATCCGGAATGGGGCGATAAAGCACCGCGAGACGATTCGGAACGTTCACTGGAACAATACGATAAAGTTAAATACCTTGTGCCAAACTATGTTCAAGTACACCATCAAGTTGGGCTGGTATATCTAAAACTTGGCGAATATTATACTCAGCTCGATGATAAGCAAAAAGCGCGGGAGAGTTATCTAAAAGCAATAGACAATTTTGAAAAATATCGTACAATTGACCCAATTTTTGATCAGAACTATTACCGGATGGCTTACGTGTATATTAAACTCGGTGACACAAAAAAAGCTGAAGAAACATACCTGGCACACCTGAACACGCCAATCGCCTGTAATACCGGTCCGAACAATGTATTTTCGGAAGACTGGGGTAAACGCAGGTTTTATGAGTATAGCGAAACAGCTTTTAATCTCGGTAATGTGTACTATTTACAAAACGAGTTTAAAGAAGCAGAAACTGCGTATTCACAAGCGTTGAACTACAACCCAAAGAACGTAAATGCCTGGCGTAATCTTATATTATTACAAATAAAACTTGGCCGGACACCCGACGCTATTGCAACAGGTAAAAGAGCGTTGAAGAACGTGCAGGGAAATGCAGATATTCTTCAATTGCTTAAATCTCTTGGAGTATAAGTTTAGGAAATGGGTTGAATTAGCAAACTTAAAGACATTATTTTCTGTTGTCTTTAATGATAGCAGTACGTCTCAAACTTAAAAAAAACAGGTAATGGTGGGAGATAATGAAACTGTCGTATCGCGTAAGTTTAAAACTTGGCATATGTGTAAACTCTGATACCAACTGTTCACTGGAGAACCGGTAATATGAATTGGTTTAATATTTATGCGCAAATATATGATCCTTTCATGACGATATTTAAATTCTATAAGCATGAAAAAGTCTTGTCATATCTAAAACCTGCAAAAGCTGACAAAATCCTGGATGTTGGAGGCGGGACAGGGTTCGTAGCGAATAAAATCCGTCCGTTTGTCAAAGAAATCGTGGTTCTGGATAATTCTCAAAAAATGCTTAACCAAGCGAAACGTTATGAAGGGTTAACCCTTTGTCATGCAAAAGCACAGGAGATACCTTTTATGAATAACTATTTTGATGCGGTTATATGTATAGACGCGCTGCATCATATAAAATATATTGATGAGGCTATTAAAGAAATTCGCCGGGTTTTAAAAGTAAACGGCAAAATTGTAATACTAGAATTTGAGATAAAAGGCGTTAAAGGAAAACTGTTTTGGCTGTTTGAAAAAATGTTTGTTGATAACTCAAAGTTTGTTAGCTCAATAAAACTGGCAGATCTTATGAACGATAATGGTTTTGACGGCGAGATAATAACAGTGTCAAGTTTAGAATATTTGTATACAGGCCATAAACAATGATCCAAGAGTTGTTGAACAAAATCCGTTTTTACAATAAAATCGCTTATCTATTTCTTAAGAACAAGACTGTAAAACCTGAAGACTACGCTAAAGATTACGACGTAATCAGTAAAACATATAACGATACCTGGATTAAAGAAATGAGTAAGCATACATCTGCGATGCTGGATAAATTGCATTACGCCGATGGATATACTATGCTCGACCTTGGTTGTGGAACAGGGTATATTATTGAAGAGTCAATCAAAAAAGTGCAGCCTTCAAAAATAGTTGGTATAGATAATTCAAAAGAAATGTTAAGAATAGCGCAATCAAAACTAAATCATGAAAGAACAGAATTGATATGCGGTGACATGATATCCGAGATCAAAAAAATACCAAGTAATGTTTTTGATATTATCACATGCGGCTGGGCATTGCCGTATGTGGATACCAATCAACTGATACCTGAGATTTACCGGGTACTTAAAAAAAATGGGCAGGTAGCGATTATTACCAATAGAAAAGGTTGTATTAACTCAATACAAAAAACGTTTATCAAACTTATGCAGAAATATCCTGATAAAATCAGGAAGATAACTAATATGCAATATAAACTGCCAGGTAATGCTCATGAAATCAGGAAGATGTTTTATAGAAACAGGATTTCATGGGTGGAAGGATGGGATCGTGAACAACCGTTTAGTTTTGAGAACGGAATCAACGCTATTAACTGGGTAATGAATACAGGAGCTATTGCCGGGACATTTAAGATACTTGATATTAAAAATTATTCATCTCTTCTGTCAGATACATTAGAAAAATATTTCAGAACAAATAATAAGGTGGTTGTAACACACAAGTTCTCAGTGGGTATTGGCAGAAAATGATTCTCAAAAAATGGGTTACGTTACTGCAATTAATCTTTGATAAACAAAACAAAAAACTTTTTTGGCAGGTACATAAAGAGTTTTCAAATGATAAGGATTACAGGTTTCTCAATTTATTAAAAGCAATGTGGCATGTTTCCAAATATGAAAAGATTGTTAAGCATGAAGGGTCGTATATAGTTACCTCATTTCTTCCGCCCATACCGTCAAAAGCGTTTAATCAAGTTTTGAGTGCAACCCCCGGTAAAAATACAAGGTTTTATGAGCATACAAACGCGATTAGGACTGCGCCTATATCTATGTTTATTGCGGTTACTGATAAATGTAACTACAATTGCTGGCATTGCAGTAATGCGAATAAAGGGAATCATGATGATTTACCATTACCCGCTCTTATTAAAGTAATACATGGCTTACAGGACATGGGAACTGCAATAATAGGCCTTACCGGCGGAGAACCTTTGATGAGAAATGATCTTACCGATATTATCTCTGTAATTGATGAACGTTCAATAAGCGTGTTATATACCACAGGATACGGGATGAGTATAGAAAAAGCTAAAGAATTAAAAAAAGCTGGGTTGTATAGTGTTGGGATTAGTTTGGATCATTATGATAAAGATACTTTTGATAATATGCGGAACTACAAAGGTGCATTTGAGAATGTATTGAATGCTGTTAAGTGTTGTAAATCCGCGGGGATTTATACGATGCTTCAATGCGTTGCTACTTCAAAAAATATTGATAATAACGAAATCTGGAAAATTATTCAATTTGCGAAGAAATTAGATGTAAACGAAATACGGTTTCTTGAGACAATGCCTACGGGTAGGTTAATTAATCTTAAACAAGAGGATATACTTACAGAAACAGAAAGAAGACAGCTTATCAATATCCACAGAAAAGCTAATTATTCCGGGAAATATCCTAAAGTGACCGCGTTTGCCCAGATTGAAAGTTTTGAACAATTTGGTTGCGGGGCAGGAACACAGCATTCGTATATTGACGCTAAAGGTAACCTTTATCCCTGTGATTTTGTACCAATGTCGTTTGGTAATGTGCAAGAACAACCTATAAAGACATTATGGCAGGAGATGAATAGTATTATTGGCAAACCTAGGGACCGCTGTATGCTGATGGAAACTCAGGTTGAGATTAAAAAAAATATTAAATCAAGCCTGCCGTTACAGCCCGTAGAAGCAAAGAAAGTGTGTAATGAATGCAGAAAAATACAGGGACTACCCGGATTTTACACGATTTTACGAGGGAATAAGGAAGTGTTTTAAAGTGCCTTATCTCATATTTAATAATTCCAGGATATACTATGAATCGTATGGTAAAGGGGAACCATTACTGTATATTCATGGATGGAACGGTTCTATAGATAGTTTTAAATTTAATCTTTTGAATGATTTAAAAAATGAGTATCAAATAATACTACTGGACCTGCCGGGCTGCGGCAGGTCTGATAATATTGAGCTCTCGTATATAAACTTGTGTGAACTTATTGATAAACTAGTAGAAGAATTACAAATAGGTAAGTTCAATCTAATGGGTTTCTGTATGGGTGCAACCATTGCATTAGATTATGTTATAAGAAACCAGGATAAAGTTAAGAAATTAATTTTGGTCGATACATACATAAAGTTTCCTTTAATACTAAAACCTTTGTTGGTTAATACACTAAATTCATATATCTTCAGGTTTTTCCTGGATACAAAACTTGGGATGTGTCTTACAAAAAGGTATTTATTCCTGAAAAACTATAAATATAGAGACGGTTTTTTTCAAGGATTTCAGAAGTCTGATACAAAAACGTCACTGGAATATGTCAGGCTGTTGAATGAATACTCAAAAATAGATCATTATAACCGGATGAAAGAGGTAAGAACAAACGTAATAATAATTGTGGGTGATCTCACAAGCAGTACAATCATAAAGACAGCAAAAAAAATTAATAGAAATATTGAAAATAGTAAACTAATATTTCTGAACGATTCCGGACACTTTCCTATTGAGGAGAACGGTACGGATTTGACTAAGCTGCTAAAACATATTTTGGTTTGAGTTTAACATACTCCAGCCTTAAACCAGGTTCTGATGGTATCCAATCCTTTCTATTAATATTTCCGTAGTGATTAATTCGTGTTTTGACTTTGCATACACATTTGGTAAAATATCCTTGTCCGGTCGTACTAGTCATTATTAGAATGTTTAATTATTTATACGTAATACTTTTGTTTTGTTTAGCTAATATATATGGGAGAGGATGGACTAAGTGATCAAATGGTCTAATTTGGACATTAATAATCAAAAAAGAAATCTGGGAGAAACAATACTCCTAATGAAAGCTGTGTTTTCATTTTGTCTAGCTCTATCAATGAGTTTATTTTCTCAATATGTATTTTCTGCAACAAGTGATAGTGTTGAAGATAAATCAGTCATAAAATACGCGCAGCAGGATTCTAATAGCGCTACAATACTCACAGGTAAAGTTACTGATACTAACGGTAATCCTGTGATTAGAGCACAAATCGGGGCTTACAATTCCACACACTCATTCTATGTTTATACTACAAGTATAGGAACTTACACAATTTATGGAATATATCCTGGGACATACACAATCCGGTGTTACCAGCCTATGGGAAGCGATTTATTTTCTAAAACTACAAATAATGTAATAATTTCATCCGGGCAAACTACAACAGTCGATTTCGTGCTATTAAAAGGCGGGACAATTAAAGGAAGAGTTATTGATACAAATGGGAATCCTGTAAAAAACGCAAATATTAGTACTTCTAATAGCCCTACAAATACGTACAGCTATAGTGTTATTACAGGAACATATGCACTTAGCGGATTAGCTGATGGTGTTTATATTTTGGATTGTACACCATCAAGTGAATCAAATTTTGTACGCACAAGCAGTAATAATATTGTGATAATAAACGCGGGAACACAAACCGTAGATTTTGTTTTATCTCCTGGCGGAATAATCACTGGCAAAGTAACTGATACAAACGGGAATCCTACAATATACCAGACTACTATAAATGTTTATGGCCCTATGTACAAATACGCGTACACGACCGTAACTGGAACATATACAATCCGCGGATTGTCCGATGGTAATTATAGAATTTATTGTAATCCACCAAGTAATTTGGACTTTATAGGACAAAACAAAAGTAATATTGTAGTATCAAGTAAGCAAATAACAACCGTAGATTTTGTTTTATCTTCTGGCGGATCAATTACTGGTAAAGTAACGGATATATACAATAAACCGGTAAGGAATGTGTATGTTTATGCAAATAGTAATTCCATTGGTAAAAGTGTATATACGGATTCCGCAGGAAATTTTGTAATTCATGGGTTAATTGAAGGAATATACACGATTTCGTGTGACCCTCCGGTTGATTCTGAGTGTATACAACAAACTCAAAGTAACGTTTCTGTCTCCAGCGGGATAATTACGGCTTTAAATATTAAATTACCAACCGGTGGAACAATTATGGGTAAAATTACGGATATAAATGGTAATCCTATAAATAACGCCTATGTATCTCTCGGCGGTGGTATTTATAAGAGTGCAAACGTAGCTGCGGATGGTATATATAAAATCCAGGGGATACCCGAAGGAATCTATCAAATATATTTCAACGGTTCTACAGCGGGATTCATTTCTCAGGTTAAAAGCAACATTACTGTTCACGTTGGGCAAACAACGATTATTGATTGTGTTTTACAGGTTAGCGGAACGATTTCAGGTAAAGTAACTGATATCAACGATAACCCGGTAAGCGGTGTTTCTGTTTATGCCAGCGGCGATTCCTACGGCAGTGGATTCACAACTATAACCGGGACATACACAATCCAGGGATTGACCGAGGGAAGTTATAATATAAGTTATTCTCCTTCTACCAACTCAGAATTAATCAGCCAAACCAAAAGTAATATCGCAGTATCCTTCGGACGAAATGTTATTATTGACTGTGTATTACAAACCGGTGGAACAATTACCGGGAAAGTTATGGATGTTAACGATAATTCAATAAATAATTGTTATATTTACGTAAATGACGTAAATGGTCCCACATCCAAAAATATATACACAACAACAAGAACATACACAATCGGTGGATTACAAGATGGAAACTATACAGTCTCCTGTCGTCCATCAAATTATTCAGAATTTACTAATCAAACCAAAAGCAATATTACGGTTTCAAAAGGACAAATAACAACAGTAGATTTTGTATTACAACCCGGTGAAACAATTTCAGGTAAAGTTACGGATATCAGCGGTAACGCAATAAGTAATGTCTATATTTATCTCTATAAACATATCAGCGGCCCTCCCAACAGTATTATTGAATCTATTTCAAAATATGCATACACAGCCGTAACGGGTACTTACACAATTTGCGGCCTTTCCGAAGGGAAATATTCGATTACTTATTCTCCATCTAGTAATTCAGACTTTTTGGGCCAAACAATAGATAATGTCGCGGTATCAAGCGGACAAGTAACAACATTGGATATTGTCTTACAATCCGGCGGTAAAATTGCTGGGAAAGTAACAGATGTTGCCGGTAACCCAGTAAATAATGCAAATATTTATCTGCGCAACTATAGTGGCAAAAGCGTTTATACAACAGCAACTGGAACTTACACAATTCACGGGTTGCCTGAAGGTAACTATGATATTTATTGTATACCCGGAGATAATTCGGTTTTTATTAAACAAACCAAAACAAATATCGCTGTTTCCAGCGGACAAGTTACCACTGTAAATATTGTATTACAAACCGGTATAACGATTTCCGGCAAAATAACCGATGCCAGCGGTAAGCAAGTAATAAGTAATGTTTCTATTAGTATCAGCAATTCTTTATTCAATAAAAATGTAAACGCTACGTCAACGGGAGCTTACACAATTACTGGAGTACCGGAAGGAAGTTATAACATTTCATGTCGCCCCAATTCTAGCCTGGGGTTCGTAAGTATTACTAAGTCAAATATACAATGTGTCTTTGGACAAGAAACAATTGTTAATTTCGTACTTGGCGACGGTGCAATAATTTCCGGCAAAGTGACCGATATCGAAGGTACTCCTATAAGCAACGCTTACGTATATGTATCTAGCGCGAGTGTCTGGGGAAGCATTTATACTAAAACAGATGGTACTTATAAAATAACCGGATTTTCCGAGGGACGATATTATGTTTCTGCTAATTTAAATTCAGATAGCCCGTGGGATTACTCATACAAATTTGTAAATATACAAAACAAAGTAGATCTCGCTATAGATTTAGTATTAAAGCCGAACCAGTCAATGCTTCGCGGTATGATATATAGTCCCGACGGTAAGACACCATACGACAAGAACGTTGTTCTAAAAGTTTACCCCGCTGAAACAAAGTTTAATAGTTTTGACGCTATCAACAAACCTGTTGTTCAAAGGGACAGCCAATATGTTCTTGGAATATCTAACAAGTGTGAAATAACCCGGCTACCCGAGGGGGTTTACGATATTTACGCGTTTTACGGATCTGAACTTTTGTCAACCCGTATTGGTGTTAAAACAGAAACCGGGAAAATATCAAATTTGGATTTTCGTGTTCAACCCGGTACCGGCAAAATTAGCGGGAAAGTTACGCTCGGAAGCAATCAGGCAGTAGACGGTATGGTTTGGGCAGTTTCTCCTGCGACTGAACGGTTAGCCGGGTACTGTATTCCCAACATAAGATCCGGATCCTATACTATTACAGGCATACTCGGCGGGTATGACTACACCGTGTATGGCTATATCAACAATATCGGTTTGAGTAGGTTGCATGATATCCGGGTAGAAAAAGATGGCAATACCAATTCCGTAGATTTTAATTATTTCAGAGAAACCATCCCAGCCGGCAGCAGCAAAACATTGACCAGCGCGAGTTGGCAGCTGGACATCCCGGCGGGAAGTTATGCGAATGATGTTGTGTGTACCGTTATTCCAAACTTATACTCGCCCAAGGTTGTAACAGCAAATGAACAGGTTGTCCGGGACTTATTACCTAACGAGTTATATAATCTTGTATGGAATATTAATTTGGCAAGTACTAACGGGATTGACCAACAATCGCAAAACAATATTAACCTAAAACTTAATTATCCTGCCGAGTTTGACAATATTGCGGCTGAGAGGTTAAGAATAAATTATCTTAAAGACAACACCTGGGTTGTGGTTGATGGTAATCAAGAAATTGATACTATAAATCACACCATAAGCGTGGGTATCAACAAATTTTCTGTATTCCGGTTAGCATTGCGGTCAATCGCGCGCAATAACCTGGATTCAATGATAGTTTACCCAAACCCGTTTAAACCTGTGGAACACAACAAACTCGTATTTTCGGGGCTTACAAAACAAACTGTAATACGGATATTCAATATTGCAGGGGAACTTGTGCGAACACTCAGCAAAAACGACGGTGCTGATGTCGCATACTGGTTTGGTGAAAACGATAATAATATAGACGTCGCGTCCGGAATATATATTTATGTTATCAAAAACGATAACAAAGAAACACGCTCCGGTAAAATTGCAGTTATCAGATAATCATATCGTTTGGAATATATGTGCAAAATGACGAGTAATATTGTCTAATGTTATATAAGTATTACGCTAATAAAACGAAAGGATACTGTTTAATGAAAAAACTGTTTGTTGTTGGTTCAATCCTGTTTTTACTATCAACCCTGTCGTATGGAGAAACAAAACCCGGGTTAACTTTGTACGAGATACCTTACTTGTTTCAGCTGCCGACAACGTCTATGTTAAAAGCGTACGATATGCACTTTGCCGGGGGTGGTTCATACCGTGTGGCATCCAATGGTAATATCCTGGCTAATATGGGCTTAGGTTTAGGCGGGGTTGCAACTCTTACGCTTGACACCAACGAGTTTTTGCATAACCTTACCAGTAAAGCAACGCCTACACAAACAGCGAGTTTTAAGATATTGTTGTTACACGAACGCAAATGGGTACCCGGGATTGTAGCAGAATTTATTACCACCAGCAATGTTGTGCAAACCAAACAAAAACAGATACCAATAACATATACGCTTAACACAGTAGGGCCTGATGCTTTGGAAACCCCGATTGAGGATGAATACGAGATTTATGATAGTAATAATTTGGTAACCCAAAAAGTTAAGATTACATACCTCGCGAAACAAGCGTCTGCACAGATTATTTTTGGGAAAACCATATTTACCGATACAAATATATATTTGGGCCTGCGTATAGACGATGTGCGTATCCGCAACTTTTTCGCGTACGGTGCGGGATTGACGAATACAGAAATACAGGAACGAATCCATCTGGTAAACTCTTTTTTGTTCGGTTGTATACGTAAAGTAAATAACTCGACATATTCTATGTTTGAAGTTATGGGTAACCCGTACTACAAGTTTAATACTGAGTCAGTGAGGCTGACAATTGAACCAACGTACCTTATACACGCAGGGGTACGGTTTTATTTGATCCGCTGGTTGTCACTCGACGCTGGAATACGGTATGATACAAGCTCAAAGGGATTGGCAGATTCTACAATTACAACCAGTTTGAATATGGTTATTCCATCCGTAGAATGGGGCAACAAAATTGTCCGCGTGTTCTCTTCACAGCCTGAAACCAATACTAGTAAGGAACAAACTGACAGCGTATTTTGCCCTAACTGTAACGCCGGTTTTAAGGTTACCCCGAAATTTTGCCCGCGGTGCGGGTACAAGTTTTAATATTATATGAAAGGAAACACAAATATGAAATTATTTAAAACTATCCTGGTCGTTTTTTTGAGCGCTATAATCATGTTTCCGTTCACAGTTCCTGTATATGCTGATACAGCGGCTTGTATAAGTTGCGGTGCAGTAAATGATGTTACTAATAATTTTTGTATAGAATGCGGTAAGCCAATACAAAAACCTGTAGAATCAACTTTACCGCCTGATACTTTAGATAAAACTGAATACACAAAAATATCTTTAGTTGATACAAAAAAAATTGAGTTAGCAGGGAAGTCGTTGTCTAAGTTTTCAAATTACTATTACTACGGTATACTTTTATATGTTGCAACACCATTTGCTATGGTTACAGTACCGCAGGTTAGTATCTTATGTTTAATTGGCGGCGCTGTCCTGCAATGTATCGCACCGTCATGTGTCAACGAGGCAGGAAAGTTGTTGCAGGAATCTATTGACGATTCAAAAACTATTGTTGTACCCACAAAATATGTTGATTAGGTTTAGGTGGCTGCACTGTATAGGTGCAATACTTATTATTACTGCGTTTACTGGCACTGGTTTTGGGAAACAACTCATAGTACAAAACGATTCCGGGATTTATATTGAAAAGAAAAGTCTTAAACCTGGAATTACCAATGCTGTTACACCGGTAACAGATATACCTATAATACAGAAGGCTAAAACCCCGGTATCTCTTTACTCATCCGTGAGTTTATCATTATGGCAAAATGGCATATTACCGGTTGGTGGTGAGATTAATGGAATTTATAGGACATCTAAAAGTAATAAACGATACAATATATATTTTGGCGGGTGTAATGGCGAAAAGTATTTAAGTGGTTATTCTAATTACCAAAAAGGCATTTATTACTATACCGGTGTTTGCGAATTGCATGATTTAACAAAAAAAACGTTTTTGTTATACGGTATTGAATACGGGTTCTATAACTATGAATATAGGAATTACTCTTATTCTTTAGCAAAAACATATAGCGGATTTTCTTTAGTATTAGGTTTTGGGCTGATGGTAAATGAGAATAGTTTATATCCGGGAATGTTTTTGGTTTCTTATAGTATTTCAGATCCTCATCTTAATATGGGGCTTAAATTATCGTTTGGGTTAAAATTTTCGTAGTGCCAATACTATTAGTAAAAAACAAAAAATATTGTAGAATAATTGTATTAATAGAAATTAACGGGGGGAAGTAAAAACATATGAAAATTTATCTTAACGGCAAACTTGTGGAGAAAGATAAAGCTGTGGTGTCAGTGTTTGACCACGGGTTGTTATACGGCGACGGTGTGTTTGAAGGCATCCGCGCGTATAACTCACGGGTGTTTATGCTAGACGAGCATATTGATAGGTTGTATAGTTCAGCACTTGCGATTATGCTTGAGATTCCGATGACAAAAAAGGATATGTCTAATGCCGTGGTTGCAACCCTGCGTGCGAATAAGCTTACCGACGGGTATATACGGTTAGTCGTTACCCGCGGCGTTGGCGACCTCGGGCTTGACCCTAAGAAATGCCCGGTACCAACGGTGTTCATTATTACTGACAAAATTAGTTTGTATCCCGAAGAGTTTTATACTAAAGGGTTGAGTATAATCACAGCTTCTACCCGGCGTAATATTCCGGAAGCACTGAACCCGTCAATAAAATCGCTGAACTATCTCAATAACATCCTCGCAAAAATTGAAGCGGGAAGATACGGCACATCAGAAGCTATTATGTTAAATAGTGAAGGCAATGTTGCGGAATGTACGGGCGACAATATTTTTGTTCTCAAAAACGGTGTATTGATAACCCCGCCGCCGTATGTCGGGGTTTTAGAAGGTATCACGCGTGATGTTGTGATGATGCTTGCATCCAAGAAGATGAAGATGAAAGTACAAGAAAAAACGTTTACATTGTACCAGCTATACACCGCAGATGAGTGTTTCCTCACGGGTACTGCAGCGGAAGTTATCCCTGTGACTGAAGTTGATGGGCGGAAGATCGGTAATGGTAAGGCAGGGAAAATTACGGCGAAACTTATAAAAACGTTTAAAGCATTCGCACAATCGCCGGGGTCCGGGACGCCAATATACTAAAACGCGTGTAATTTACTAAATGCTTACTACCGTAATCATCTTTGGTATCACATACATTGGCTTGTCTTTTGGCGGGATACCGGGGTTACGGCTTGACCGTGCGGGGATCGCGTTAACCGGTGCGGTAGCGTGTGTAGTTGCAGGTATATTATCTTTTAACGAAGCAGTCCGTGCGATTGATTTTAATACTATTATCCTGCTCCTCGGTATGATGATGGTAGCGTCTAATCTAAGGATTGCAGGTTTTTTCGCGGTAGTAAGTGATGTTATCAAAAAACATTGTCATAATCCTGTCCTGCTTCTTGCTGCGGTGATATTGTCCTCCGGGATATTATCGGCGTTATACGTTAACGATACAGTATGTATATTCTTCACACCGTTTGTGTTGGAACTCGCGTATGCGTTGGGGTTGAATCCTGTCCCCTACCTCATCGCGTTAGTTACGGGTAGTAATATCGGTAGCGTAGCGACAATCACGGGTAATCCTCAGAATATGTTAATCGGAATATTTTCGGGGATACCCTATACCGCGTTTTTCTTTGAACTCGCGCCTGTAGCGGTTGTGGGGTTACTCCTGAACTTCGGGGTGGTCTACCTGATATACCGCAATAAACTTACCGCAGGGGCGAATGATTCTAAACGTATTATCGTTAATCGTGTAGTACACAAACCGTTACTTTACAAAACATTGTTAATCACTGCCGGGATGCTAATATTCTTTTTCCTTGGGTATAACATCAGCCTCGTCGCGATTACTGCTGCCGGGGTGTTGCTTATAACCCGCAGGGTAAAACCCGGGAAGGTTTATCAGTATATTAACTGGAATATGTTGATGATGTTCAGTGGGTTATTCGTTGTAATTCATGCAGTTGAGAAAAGCGGGTTATCACAACAATTTTTTGTTTATACCAATAATTTTAACCTCAGCAGTGTACCTGTCTTCGCTGCGGTAACGGCAATTCTGTCAAACCTTGTAAGTAACGTCCCGGCGGTTGTGCTATTTAAATCTATGATTCCAAACTTCGCGGACCCGCAAAAAATGTGGCTCTTACTAGCAATGGCGTCGACTTTCGCGGGAAATCTTACAATCATAGGTTCCGTTGCGAACCTTATTGTTATAGAACAAGCGAAGGAGCATGTACACATTTCTTTCCTTGAATATCTTAAGACAGGTGTGCCGTTAACTCTCGCGACAATCATCGCGGGATGTTTAATGTTGTGATAACAAAAAATATCAACCAAAAAAAGACTTCACTTATATTAACATTTATATTAAAATGTATAAGGCAACATATGGTTTTAAGGAGAAAATGTTATTGTGGCTCATAGGTTTACGGAACGCGCGCAACGCGTTATAGTAATCGCGCAGGAAGAAGCTAAACGCCTTAACCACGACTACGTGGGGACTGAGCATTTATTATTAGGCTTGGTTGCGGTGGGGGAAGGCGTCGCTGCGCAGGTGTTGGTCCAGCTCGGGATTGACCTGCGGAGGTTACGCACGGAAGTTGAACGTTTCGTCGGGACTGGTGATAACCTTGCGTTGATGGGTGATATACCATTCACTCCGGAAGCTAAGAAAGTACTTGAGTATGCGATGGAAGAAGCTCAGAAGTTTGGGCATCATTTTATCGGTACGGAACACCTTTTACTCGGCCTTATCCGTCAGGATGAAGGCGTTGCTGCGCGGGTGCTTGAAAGTATCGGGATAAAACTTGATAGTGTGAGAGACGAAATAATCGCGCAGCTTAGTGAATCAACAAATAAGGATTTTATGACAAGCGCCAGCCATAAACAGGGAAAGTCTGCCGGTAAAACTCAAACTCTTGATGAGTACTCCCGGGATCTTACAAAACTCGCACGGGAAAACGCGCTGGATCCTATTATCGGGCGGGAGAATGAAATTGAACGGTTAATCCAGATCCTTGCACGGAGGACTAAGAACAATCCTATCCTCATAGGCGATCCCGGGGTTGGGAAAACCGCGGTGGTTGAAGGATTAGCGCAGAGGATTATGAATAATGATATCCCGGAGATACTCGTAGGTAAACGCGTGATAACGCTTGACCTTGCATCAGTGATTGCCGGGACTAAGTATCGCGGTGAATTTGAGCAAAGGTTAAAAAATATTATTGATGAAATCCGGCGTTCAAAAAACCGTATCATACTTTTTATTGATGAATTACATACGGTAATCGGTGCGGGCGCTGCAGAAGGCGCAATGGATGCGTCTAATATGCTGAAACCCGCGCTTGCACGGGGTGAACTACAGTGTATCGGCGCAACTACGCTTGATGAGTTCCGTAAACATATTGAACACGATCCTGCTCTTGAACGCAGGTTCCAGCCGATAATGATTGAACCGCCATCCGTGGATGAAACTATTAAAATCCTTACTGGTTTAAAAGAAAAGTATGAACAGCATCACCGGGTGAAGTATACCGATGAAGCATTAAAAGCTGCTGCACAGATGGCGGAACGCTATATCCCTGACCGTTACCTCCCGGATAAAGCTATTGATTTGATTGATGAAGCGGGTTCACGCGCGAGGCTGCACGCAAGTATTATCCCCGCGGATTTTAAACAACAGGAAAGTTTGGTTGTAAAAATTACTGAAGATAAAGAACATGCGATTAAGATGCAGGATTACGAACTTGCAGCCAGGTTGAGGGATAAAGAAAAAGAAAAACGTGCTGAACTTGAGGAATCAAAGAAAAAGTGGAGGGAACAGCGGAATACCGTACTACCGGAAGTAACGGAAGAAGATATCGCAACGGTAGTGTCAAAATGGACAAGTATACCGTTACAAAAAATAACGGAGTCTGAATCTGACAGGCTTTTGCATATCGAAGAAGAATTGCATAAACGTATTGTCGGGCAGGATGAATCTATCCGCGCGGTAGCTCAGGCGATAAGACGGAGCAGGCTTGGGTTAAGGGATCATTCACGCCCAATCGGTAGTTTATTATTCCTTGGCCCGTCAGGTGTTGGGAAAACTGAACTAGCAAAAGCTATGGCGGAAGTTATATTCGGTAACGAAGCTAATCTCATACGTATAGATATGTCGGAATATATGGAAAAATTCACGGTTTCACGGTTAATCGGTGCACCGCCTGGGTATGTAGGGTATGAAGAAGGCGGGCAGTTAACTGAAAAAATAAGGAAAAAACCGTATTCCGTAGTCTTGCTTGACGAGATTGAGAAAGCGCATCAGGAAGTGTTCAACATTTTGCTTCAGATATTTGATAACGGCATGCTCACGGGTTCGCTCGGGCATAAGGTTAGTTTTAAGAATACAATAATTATTATGACATCAAATATCGGTGCGAGGTTAATTTCAAAAGGATCCTCGCTTGTCGGGTTTACGGTTACCAATAACAATATGGTTGAGTACCAGAATATGAAGGATATTGTACTTGATGAACTTAAGAAGTCGTTTAATCCTGAATTCCTGAACCGGCTGGATGATATTATTGTATTCCACCCGCTTACTCTCGAAGAAATGAAGCAAATACTTGATATGCAGCTTACCCGGGTGAATGAAAAACTTAAACAACAAGGGTATAATGTGTCACTCACTGAGAAAGCAAAAGAGTTTTTGTTGAATAAAGGATTTGACCCGGTCTACGGCGCAAGGCCGTTATTGCGAACCATACAAAAACAGTTTGAGGATAAACTCGCGGAAGAAATTCTTGCAAAAAAAGTTGAGAAGAATACCAATATACTCCTGGATTTCGATGAGAATACTAAACAGTTGATCATGCAGAACCAGCAGCCTGTCAGTTAGTTTTGGCAATGAGATTTATTAAGAAACACTTACGCATAATAGTTTATGGCATTATAATCACCGCTGTCATTACGGGTACATTTTTTTTGTTAACGAGTAATGTCAGGCTTGCGTTCCACCCGCTGGAAAGTATCGTAAAAGAGCTTACATCACAGGTATCCTCTGCCGCAGGAGTGCGTATAAAGTATTCGGGTGTAACCACAAACATACTTAATAGCGTGTATATCACAGATTTTGAAATCCGTGATTCCACAGCGAATAAGGATAACGTGATAGCTGTTATTGATGCGGTTATCATAAAATACAATATTTTTAAGATCCTTTTCTCACGGGATAATAAAGTTGCCGGGGTTAACCAAATTGTATTGGATAATCCTAAAATCAAAGTTACTTCTGCAGTCTACAAAAAAGTTAGTGGCCTTATGTCGTTATCACAAAATAGCGGGCAAAAGGTTGGTGTTAAGGATATTAAACTTTTAATACATAACGGGCAGGTGGATGCTGATAAGGATTATGGTATTTATCTACACGACGTTAACTCCGCAGTGTCTTACCGGGGTAATGTTTTATCATTGAAACTTGCAGTACGGAATACTGAGAATCAGCGTGTGCCTGTTACTTTCACGGTGAATGCTGAGGTTAATAATAAAGAACTTAACTGCGGGGTGGCAGTAAAAAATTTTGATATCAGCACTATATCATTATACCGTAAGTATATAAACGCATCAGTGCTTGATAACTTAGCGTCAGGGTATGCCGGAGGTGAGTTCAGGTTCAAATTACCGTTGGAAGATACTAAGAAGACAGTGTTATCACCATTGGAGGTACAGGGGAAATTTAAACTTTCAAACGCTGCGGTGCAGATAACTTCCGGGACGTATGTACAGGAAATCTACGCTGAGGGTGTGGTGAATAACACTGAAATTCAGATGGAAAGATTAACCGCAAAGATAGGGAAGACTGTTATCCACGGTAGCGGCGTAGCGGAGAATATTTATGTATACCCGAAGGTAAAAGCAGAACTTAGGACGTATAATGGCCAGGTTGAGGATATTATATCGTTACTCCCTGTAGTAAGTACTGCGGTGTACAGAGGTTCGCTTAATGCCAGTTTGTTGTTGGAAGGAACTACTACTCAGTTTGAGGGAAAGGCTGTATTGACAAGTGTTAATACCCGGGTTGGAGCATTGAAGGTTGATAGTATTAAACTTGATACCGTGTTTAATAACCGTGGTGTGAAGATAAACGAGTGCCATATCGCTGTAGACGGCGGGATTGCTGTGTTGCACGGTAATATCAAAAATTATAGTGAGTTAACGCTAAAACTTAACACCCGTAAGATGGCGATGGAAGTTATTAATACAGTTATGGGCGCAAAATTACCGGTATCTGTTGTGGATATGACAGCTGATATCACAGGTAATATTAAGAAGCCGGTAGTGGATGCTGAATACAGTATATTCTTAGGGAGTGATGTTAAACCCGGGATTAAGGGCGGGGTTAAGTATAAAATAGGGGATTCAATTGTAGTTAATGGTAATATTGAACCCTGGGGTGTTGTGTACGACGCGTTGGTTGAAATAAAAGATCCTGAGTATTTATGGGTGTTGAAGTCAGGTTCTTTAAGTACAAAACAAGGGCATAAGCTCGTAAAATCTAATGGTACTTTTTTTTATAATACAGGAAAACTTAACTTCGCAGTGTATTCAGATAAGATTAAACTGCAATCAATAGCGTTTCTCGCGGATATCTCTAAACAAGTTGAAGGTGAGGTTAAGCTCGAAGGTAAGCTTGGGGGTATACTCACCGCACCGGTTGCAAAGTTAAATCTTTTCGGTAATGAAACATCATTGGGTAACATTTCTTCCACAATAGATTATGCCGGGAGCGCGGATAATTATGTGG
>JBBAAG010000041.1 GCA_041658405.1 Elusimicrobiota bacterium | reverse complement strand
CTGAGAATATTATTGTTATTGGAACGGAACGCAGCAGGCATAGGCTTGAGTTGTGTAAAGAGTTCGGTGCAACGGATATTCTTATTAACGACAAAACCACAGCGGATGAGCGCATAGAATTTGTGAGATCAAAAACACAAGGGCGCGGGGCTGAACTTGTGGTAGAATGTACCGGCAACGTTAATGCCTTAGCGGAAGGCGTTAAGATGGTAGCACCCGGCGGGATGTACGCCTTACCCGGGATCGCAACACCAGTGGGATACGTTGAGTTTGATGTGTACACCGATATTTGCCGGAAAAATGTTGCGCTCCAGGGTTCATGGGTGAATGATTATACGCATCTTGAGAAAGCTGTCCGGCTGGTGTTATCCGGGAAGTATCCGTTCAACAAAATTGTTACCCACCGTTATCCGTTGAAGGATGCGAATATTGCGTTGGAGATGGCGGTTAACCGTAAAGCTTTGAAGGCGGTTATTAATCCGTGAATACTAAAAACCTTACCTGCGATGTCCTTGTTATAGGCAGTGGTGGTGCGGGTATCCGTGCGGCAATCGCTGCGTATGAAACAAACCAAAACCTGGATATCATACTTGCTACCCGCGGGAAACTCGGGAAAAGCGGTGTTACCGCCACAGCGTGTTCTGACCGTATGGCGTTCCACGCAACGTTGAAACATACCGAACCGGGAGGAAAAAATAATTGGCATCATCACGCGAAAGATATTTATGATATCGGCGGGCGTGTATCAAGTTATGCGCTTGCGAAAATATTGGCACAAAATTCAGCTGATGCGTATGAGTACCTTGACTCACTCGGTGTGCCATTTGTCAAACATAACGGAAAGCCGCATCAGTTTATCACCGATGGGTCGGAGTATCCCCGCGCATGTTATACCGGTCCGTACACCGCGAACCATATAGAAGCTGCGTTAGTGAAAAAGGTTAAACGTACCGGAGTAAAAGTTATTGAAGATTGTTTCATCGCTGATTTAATTGTGGAAAACAATATTATCCGCGGAGCGTGGTGTATTGACGAAAAAACCGGTGAACTTATGGGGTTCAACACCTCAAGAATTATACTCGCAACCGGTGGGCCCGGTGGGGTTTTTGGTGTCAACGTTTATCCTGATGGTATGAATGGCGATGGGCACGGGATGGCGTTACGCGCAGGAGCGGAACTCGTTAATATGGAGTTCATACAGATAGGGTTGTGTTCTATAAAAACAAAACTTGCGTGTTCCGGCAGTATGATGCGTGCGGTACCAAGAATTGTTGATGACCGCGGGGTTGAGTTTTTGCATAAGTATCTTTCAACAGATATGTTATTCAATACCGTATTCCGTAAAGGCGCAAGTTGGCCGTTATCTTATGAAGATGAAGCGAAGCTCGTGGATATAGCGGTCTACCGGCAGATACAGAAGGGTAGAAAAGTTTTTCTTGAGTACTCACATAACCCCAGAGGGTTTAGGTTTGACCTTCTTGACAAAAAGTGGCAGTTGCGCTATGAGTCTGAAGTTAAACATCGGGGTTCAGTAACCACAGAGGAACGTGATAGGTCGCCGTTATCAAGGCTGAGGGAGATTAATCCCGAAAGCGTGGAGTGGTTCCGCCGTCGGGGTATTGATTTAGTGAAGGGTGATAAAATAGAAATCGCGCCGGCAATCCAGCATTTCCAGGGTGGGGTTAAGATTGATATCCACGGGCGTACCACAGTCAACGGGTTGTACGCGTGCGGCGAATGCGCGGGGGGGCAGCACGGAGCTAACCGTCCCGGGGGTAATGCGTTGCTTGACACGCAGGTATTCGGTAAAATCGCGGGTACTCATGCTGCGGTAAGTATGAGAAAAGTGAAAACTATAACTTCGAAAAGTGTATCTTCAAATATAGAACAGTTCGTACAAAAGTTTAGTAACGCATATTTATCATCCCGCGGTGTACCTGCAGATAAAGTGATAAAGCAGGTGCGGGAACTTATGTCTTCCACCGCGAGTGTTGTCCGTGTAAAAGATGATGTCATTGCAGGGATTGCGGGGCTTAACAAAGTAATGACTGCAAAAATTGGGAATAAAACCGTGAAACCCGGGATGATTGGCTTCGTCTCTACAGTAGAATCCGTGAATATCCTGCAAACCGCGCAAGCAGTATTGAATGGTATAAAAACGCGGAATGAAAGCCGTGGGCCGCATCTAATGTTCGCGTCACCAGGCGATAACATACCTGTTAAACGCAGTAAGAAATACGACAATAAATGGGTTATTTTGCGGCGAGTAGTTTGAGTTCTTAGAAAAACATGAAAAGTACGCCGATTATTACCCAAAACTGACCGAAGATAAAGATGAACATCCACTTTATCATCCATACCAATAACATTTAGTATATGCTTTTATCCATACTATTGTCGATACAAAAATATTTAAACCTTGGATACAAACAATAATAATTTGTATTATGTATAACATCGTAATATGGAGTTTTATATGCATAAGAAAAGAGGTGATGTTCGAATGACGCGAGTGTTGGAAGGGATTCTTGATCCCACGGGAATGTTTACGGTTGAAGTTGGGACGCTTCCTCATCATAGTGTTAAAGTTCAAGTGAATATTATTGCAGAAAATAGCGCTGCAAAAAACAAGAAGCGTGTGATAAAAGAGATGGATAGTATTAGATATCGTTTGAGCAAGAAAGCGAATGGGAAAAGCGGGGTTGGGATAATACGCGAATGGAGAGAAAAGAGATGCAGGTATTAGATACTTCAGTTGTGGCGAAATGGTACTTTTGTGAAAATGATACTGATAAAGCATTACAGTTGCGAAACACACATATAAAATACAAGAAAATGATTGTTTTACCGGATCTTACGTTAATTGAGTTGGCAAATCTTGTATGGTTTATGAACATTCACAGTTTTTATGGAAGACGGTTGTGCCTGGCGATAGGGTTATTCACGGTACTATTATTTGTGCCAACAGTGTTTGCCGGTGGGTTCTCCGTCGGATTAATGAACGCTGTGAAGGAAGACTCTAAAACATTGAATAACAAGATACTGGAATATAGTAATTCATCAGAGAATAACGGGAATAACACGAGTAATGTTCCCGTTGCACCCGGTAATTTACATTTAACAGTAGTATCAACCAGCCAAATTAACATTACCTGGACGGATAACTCAACTAACGAAGATGGGTTCTTTATAGAACGTAAAACCGGTTCCAGCGGGACGTACAACAGTATCGGAATGGTTAGCGCGAATGTTATAACGTATAGTAATACAGGTTTGTCCGCGGGTACGCAGTACTACTATCGTGTCCGTGCGTTTAATACCGCAGGGAATTCAGCGTATTGCGCAGAAACTTACGCGACGACACAAGCGTTCAGTGGTCCTCCCGCGGGAATGGTTGCAATACCAGCCGGGAATTTTACAATGGGGTCGAGTTCGAATACAAATGAACAGCCAATTCATTCAGTATATCTCAATGCATATTATATCGATAAATACGAAGTTACCAACGGGCAATACAAACTATTTATTGATTCAGGGGGATACATAAACTCATCCTATTGGACAACTGAAGGGTGGGCATGGAAAGGAAGTACTGTTACTCAGCCGTCTTATTGGGTAGACAGTACCTATGGTTATAGCGCGACAAACGGTCCGAACTTACCAGTCGTAGGAGTTAGTTGGTACGAAGCGTATGCGTACGCAAAATGGGCGGGGAAACGGTTACCTACTGAAGCCGAGTGGGAAAAGGCAGCTAGAGGAACGGATCAACGGATGTATCCGTGGAGTAGTACATGGTATAACAACTATTGTAATTGGTACGATGGAACAAGTGGAGATGGTAGTCAGGATGGATATAGCACAACTGCGCTGATAGGAAGTTATGAAAACGGAAAAAGTCCCTATGGTTGTTACGATATGTCAGGAAATGTGTGGGAATGGTGTAACGATTGGTATGGTGATACATATTACAGTAGCAGCCCAAGTAGTAATCCCGCGGGGCCCGGTACCGGCGTTACCCGAGTGTTACGTGGCGGTTCTTGGAGCAACTCCGTTACCAACTGCAGGTCCGCGGATCGTAACACATACAACCCTTTAAATAGATATAACAACTTAGGTTTTCGTTGTACGAAGTAGTATTATTTAGTGGAGATTTTTATACGTGAATAATAAAGTAATAGTTTTAACGGCAGCATTAATAGCGTTTTTGTCATCGTCTATCTTTGCTGGAATAAACTACGAAAATAACAGGTTATCACTCGGCCTTTTCTATTCAGGTATATCAGTAAAGTATGGTTTTGCAAAAAAGGTTGGGTTGCAGTTTTCTTATCAAGGGATGGAACAAAACACTGCAGTTGGCAGCCGCGTATATTTTTATCTCACACCTGCGAGTAAGTTTGTTTGGTTTCTTGGCGGTGAAGCTGATCGTATAACACTGGCTGCCGGGACAGACGGGAAAAGTCTTGGTAACGGATTGTTCTTCGGTGCGTTTGCAGGGCTTGAATATTATTTCCTGCCGAACCTAAGTTTAATAACCGACCTTACTGCCGGGCAATTGACTCTTCAAAGCAGCCAGATAGGTATTGAAAAGGTTAGTATCCAAAATATTAATGAGCATGTGATAGCGAATCTTGGGATGAACCTGTACTTCGGAAAACCCTATGCTTTTGAGGATAAAGTGACTGCCAAAAAGTATGAATCCGCGATTAATATCGCGGTATCCGAATTTGCGGGGCGTAATGTGTCAGATATGGACTCCGCGATGGTGTCCGACTTTGTCCGTGAAATTATTTCACAGGATAAACGCTACGTACTTGTAGAACGCGGGAATATGCAAAAAATCCTTGCAGAACAGCAGTTCCAGTCCACCGGGTGCACATCATCGGAATGCGCGGTTAAAATAGGCCGGTTGTTGAACGTAAAAAAGATTGTTATCGGCAGCCTTGGTAAACTCGAGAATGTGTATCACATACAATTATCGGTTGTGGATGTGGAGACAGGGGAACAGGTTAACGAAGGTATCAAAGCCTATTCTGCAGATGAACTTGACGGTAAAACTAAAGAACTTGCTAACCGTATCGCTAACCTTGTATGGAAATAAACGCGAAACCTTCCAATTCCTTTACTTCATATTAAGAAAAATTGTATTATAGGTATTAATTATTATTAGGAACATTTTTGATAAAAAAGAAGGGGTGGTGGGCTAACATGAGTGGTAACTACAAAGTTGTAACCTTTGGTGAAGCGATGCTGCGGTTATCCCCGCAGAATTTTGAACGCCTGGAGCATGCAAGAAGTTTACGTACGGAAGTCGGTGGGGGTGAGCTCAACGTCGCGGTGATCCTCAGCCGTATGGGTGTACCGTCCGCGTGGGTGAGTGCATTGCCGAATAATACAATCGGCCATATGGTGCGGAACAAAGCGCGGGAACACGGGGTGGATACCGATAATATCGCGTGGTCAAAAGAAGGGCGCGTGGGGTTGTACTTCATGGAATACGGCGCGCTGCCAAGAGCGTCCCGGGTGATATACGACCGTGCAGGGTCGGCGATCAGTATGATAAAACCCGGCGATATTGACTGGGAAAAAGTGTTGAAGCCGGCAAAGCATTTGCATACCAGCGGGATCACACCGGCACTTAGTAAGTCAGCTGCGGAAGTTACAAAAGAAGCGTTGGTTACCGCAAAAAAACTTGGCCTCACCGTAAGTTACGACCTTAACTACCGTGCTAAGTTGTGGACTGAAGCAGAATCGCGGAAGTGTCAGGAACCGTTGATGGAATACGTTGATGTGCTTATAACCACAGAAGAGGATACGAATAAAGTTTTTGGTATCAAAGGGACAAACTACGAGGAAGTAGCGAAAACGTTAGCCGATAAGTTTAAGTTCAAGGTTGTAACCATAACCCTGAGGAAAGATATTACCGTCTGGACAAATGACTGGACAGCCATAGCGTATGCTGATGGTAAGTTGTATAAAGACAAAACGTATTCCGTAGAAATCGTTGACCGTGTCGGTGCGGGTGATTCCTATTCCGGCGGGTTTATCTACGGATATATTGACGGGGATATTGATAAAGGCGTAAAACACGGTAATGCCCTGGCTGCGCTTAAGCATTCAATGCCGGGCGATCTTAACTGGAGCACAAAAGAGGAAGTTGAAGCGCAGATTAAGGGCGCGGGATTAAGGATTAGCAGGTAATTATATTATTATGGATAAACAACAATGTTTGGAGATCGTAACCTCAACCGGTATAGTGGCAGTTGTACGTGTGGATGATGCAAAAAAAGTTAATAATATTGCGGATGCGTTACTCGCAGGCGGGGTTAAATGCATAGAAATTACATTAACCGTTCCCGGTGCGATTGATGTTATCAAAATACTGGCAAAAGAGTATAGCGATAAAGCTGTGATCGGTGCGGGTACGGTACTTGACGCGGAAACCGCAAGGATGGCAATCCTTGCCGGGGCGGATTATATCGTTAGCCCCGTATTGAAACTCGATGTTATCGCTATGTGCCGGAGGTACTCAAAAGCTGTGGTACCCGCAGGGATTACCCCGACAGAAATTCTTACCGCCTGGGAAGCCGGGGCGGATATCGTAAAAGTTTTTCCTGCGACATCACTTGGCCCGCAGTTTTTTAAGGACGTTCTTGCGCCGTTACCCTATGTAAAAATGTTGCCAACCGGCGGGGTAAGCCTGGAAACCGCAGGGAAGTTTATACAGGCTGGCGCAGTAGCGGTTGCTGCGGGGAGTAATCTGGTTAACAAAAAACTTGTCGCTGAGAATAAATGGGATGAAATTACGGTGCTTGCGAAAAAGTATATTGATGCGGTGAAGTCCGCGAGGGAAGGAATTTAATAAAATGAGTACGACAGCTGCTGAGGCATGTAAACGTAAAACTTTTGTACTGGATACCAACGTTCTTCTGCATGATACTGATGCGATGTATAACTTTGCGGATAATAAGGTGTCAGTCCCGATGGCGGTTATTGAGGAGTTGGATAACTTTAAGAAACTCGCGGATGAACGCGGGCGTATGGCACGCCAGATTTCGCGTAACCTCGACGGGTTAAGAAAACACGGGAAGCTCAGTGAAGGCGTTCCTCTGAAGAACGGCGGGGTGTTAAAAATTGAACTTGAGCATAATGCGAAGATCGCGTATGATTTTGAAAGTTCAAAAAAGGATAACCGCATACTTCTAACCGCCGTAGCGTTACAGCAAAAAGGGGAGAATGTTATATTTATATCCAAAGATATTAATCTGCGGATAAAGGCGGAGGCTGTTGGCTTATTAGTACAGGATTATGAGAAATCTAAGGTTAAGTTCGATGAGCTCTATACCGGCTGGCGTACTATTGAGGTTGATGTTGAGTTAATCAATAAGTTTTATGCTGATAAAAAACTTAAATGGAACGACAAAGATAATCTGTTAATGCCGAATGAGTTTGTTCTCATGAAAAATAAAGTTAACCCTTCGCAGTCGGCATTAGGGAAGTACGTAAAAAAAACGGGTGAGATCATGCCGTTATTCCACCAGGAAGCGCATCCCTGGGGATTGTCGCCTCTTAATATTGAACAAAAGTTTGCGTTAGAACTTCTTCTCTGCGACGATGTTAACCTCGTAACTCTTGTCGGGATCGCGGGGACCGGGAAAACGTTGTTATCCATCGCCTGTGGGTTACAAAAAACTGTGGATGAACATATGTACCGCCGGTTATTCATTTGCCGGCCGATTATCCCTCTTGGCCGGGATATTGGATTCCTCCCCGGGACGAAGGAAGAAAAACTGGGACAGTGGATGGGTGCGATACAGGATAATCTTGAGTTCCTGATTGACCGTAAGGGCGATAATGAGAATGTTGAAGAAAAAACACAGTACCTTTTTGAAACCGGGAAAATTGAGATTGAAGCGCTGACCTATATCCGCGGGCGTAGTTTGCCAAAACAGTATATCATCGTGGATGACGCGCAAAACCTTACCCCGCATGAAACTAAGGCGATTATCAGCCGCGCAGGTGAGAATACAAAGGTTATACTTACCGGCGATCCGTATCAGATAGATAACCCGTATCTTGACGCATCAAGTAACGGGTTGACCTATCTCGTGGAACGGTTTAAAGGGCAGGAAGTGTTCGGCCAGATTATGTTCTCAAAATCTGAACGCAGCGTGCTTGCAGGATTAGCTGCGGAGTTATTATAAGAAATACTTTCTTTCTGAATAAATAGTGAACGCGTTATTACTAACGTGAACGTGATGGTTATTATTATGATTATGACATTGACATTGACAATGACTGTGCGAAAGGGGTGGTGCGTACGATGTTGTTATGGGAAGAAAAAATTATTGGGGATAGCGAACTTCTTACCGGCGTATATTTTGCGTTAAGAAAAAAGTATGGGTTACTTCTGCGTGAACAACAGTGTTTACCCACAAAAATTGTGCTTACCGAAAAACAGTTGCGTACTATATGGTATGACCAGGCGTATGACCGCCGCGGGATGAGGACTGTTGATGATAAAAAAGTTGTTATCCTGTCTCCCGGTGTGTGGAACCTTGATCCCGGGCCGGATTTTATTAATGCAAAAATACGTGTTAACCACCGCGTGATTGAAGGCGATATTGAACTGCACCTGCGGAATACTGACTGGTATGCGCATAAGCATCAGTTGGATAAACGGTATGACAATGTTGTGCTTCACGTATGTTTTCATTCCATTGCGAAGAAGAGGTTTATACGTAAAGGTATGCATGAACTTGAATTAGGGAAGTATATGTACGCGCAGTCGTATGCGTTACCCGAATCAGGGGTTGAGGGGTATCCGTTTACCAGTGAGAGTATTACGGGTAAGTGCGGGAAAGCGGTTATTGCGGAGAATCTTATCCGTGTAGAAAACATTATTTTAGCAGCGGGTGAAGCGCGGTTTGTTATCAAAGCAGAAACCTATGAGAGTATACTAAAAGAAAAACGTTCTATCGACGAGGTTATGCATTACGGGATCCTTGAGTGTTTGGGGTATAAGGATAATAAGGAGGCGATGCGGTCTCTAGCAAAAAAGGTTACCCACATGCAAATTAATGCCGTTATTGCTGGTTCTGAAGCAGGGAGTGATAATAAAAGTGATAACGTTGAGAAGTTATTATTAACCTCCGCGGGGTTAATGGGGAATATTGGTGGTAATACAGGGAAGCAAAGTGTTTCCTGGGTGTTTAATAACCTTCGCCCGGTGAATTACCCGCAGCGGCGGCTTGCGGGATACGCTGCGATGGTTACAAAACTTGCTCCCCGCAGTGTTACTGACTGTATTGACATGATTGTTGAGCAGAGTATAAAAAATAATCTTCTTCCGGAACTTGCGCTTGAGGAGTTGGTGCGTATCATAGTCCAGCCTGCGCGTGGATACTTTGCGGAACGTTGTGTCTACGGCGGGAGAGAAGCGTTTCCGAAGTACGCGTTTATCGGGCGTAACCGCGCAATGGTGGTGCTCTCCAATAGCGTGTTACCGGTAATGTATGTATACTACAAAAGCAGGGGTAAGGATTTATCCGCGAAGTATGTACGCAGGTTGTACCGTGCGGTGCCGTGTTTGGAACTTAACCGCCGGGCAAAACTTATGTCCTGCCGTATCTTTGGGCCGGTGAGGTTGAAGAATTATCACATAAAAAGTGAACTTCAGCAACAGGGGTTGGTGCAGTTATTCCACGATTTTTGTGATGAAAAATGTATGAGATGCGTGTCATGTGTACTACCTGATATTTTGCAGATACCTACCGCGGAACTACAGAATATGGTGAAATATTTGGTACAGGTGCAGTAAGGCAGCGTTCCTGCCAAAAAAGTCGTTGACTTTTGTTCTTGTATTAGTATACCATATACAATTTAATGTATATACAAAGAAAATTTGTAGGGAAGTATACCAGAAATCTATGGCATTATCTACAGCGTTAATGACAGTGTTTTTGTTGCTGTTTTCCGTGGTTGCGCATGAGTATGCGCATGGATGGATGGCAGAAAAATGTGGGGATGATACCGCACGCGCTATGGGTAGGCTGACTTTCAACCCGTTGCCCCATATCGATATCATAGGGTCGATTGTGCTACCAATGGCATGTATTATGTTAGGTACCCCGGTGATTGCCTGGGCAAAGCCTGTACCGGTTGATCCTAACCGGTTTAATAATCCCAGGATGGATATTGTTAAGGTCGGCCTTGCGGGTCCCGTTGCAAATATCGTGGTTGCTGTGGCATTCTCATTGGTTCTGTGGGTATTGCCGATACGGGATTCTATAACAAAATTGTTATACGAGACCTTTAATATGGGGTTGTATATCAACCTTATCCTCGCGGTGTTCAATATGCTGCCGATCCCGCCGCTGGATGGGTCTAAGGTTGTATCCGGGTTTTTGCCGTATAACCTTGCTATGCGGTACCTTAGTTTGGAACAGTACGGGTTTATTGCAGTATTCGCGATGCTGTATCTTGGCTGGATTAATACGTACCTCACTGTAACAGCCGGGTTTCTTTATAGGTTGTTAGTACCATAAAAAAGCGTTGTTTTGTCGTTAGTGTTAGTATTAAGAAAATTGAAGGTGGGTTATGAATAGTAGTAGTGTTAATAAAAAACGTATACTTTCAGGGATGCGGCCCAGCGGGAAATTGCATGTAGGGCATTACTGGGGTGCGTTGGTTAACTGGGTTAGGCAACAGGATGAGTATAAGTGTTTTTATATGGTTGCGGACTGGCATGCGCTGACCAGTGAGTATGCGGATACTAAGGATATTGAGTCTAACGTACGTGAGATGGTGATTGACTGGCTGGCTATAGGGTTGGATCCCCAAAAATCGGTTATTTTCCGTCAATCCGCTGTGAAACAGCATGCAGAATTGTTTTTGTTGTTATCAATGATCACGCCGTTGCCGTGGCTTGAACGGTGCCCTACTTATAAAGAACAGTTGAGGGAGGTTACCACGCGTGATCTTTCAACTTACGGGTTCCTCGGGTATCCTGTCCTGCAGGCAGCGGATATCATGGTATACCGCGCGGATGCTGTGCCCGTAGGGGAGGATCAGTTAGCGCATTTAGAACTTACCCGCGAGATTGCGAGGAGGTTCAATAATTTTTATGGTAATACTTTCCCGGAACCACAGGCGTTGTTATCGCAGTCGCCACGGGTGCCCGGGATTGATAACCGTAAGATGTCAAAATCGTATGGGAATTCTATACTTCTCTCCGACGATGAGGATGCGGTCAGGTCTAAGGTAAAACAAATGTTTACGGATCCCGTTAAAATTAAGCTCAACGATAAAGGGCATCCCGAAGGGTGTGTTGTCCATGCGTTTTATAAGATTTATATAGAGTCCCACGAAAAACGTGCGGCTGAGTGTAAGGCCGGTGGGACGGGTTGTGTTGCGTGTAAGAAAGAATTGTCTGAAGCGCTGATCACTGCGTTAAAACCTTTACGTGAAAAACGGCAGGTGATTGCCAAAGATCACGCTATGGTAGAGGTTATCCTCAAACAGGGTAACGAGTACGCGTGTACTGTTGCGGAGGATACCATGAAAAAAGTTAGGGAAGCGGTGAAAATACTTGGGTAATCTATGAGTAATAATACATTTATGGAAGATAATAATTATCAGATAAAACTTGAGAATTTTGAAGGGCCGATGGACCTTCTGATATACCTCATCAAACGTGATGACATTGATATTTATGATATACCCATTGCTAAGATTACGGAAGAGTATCTCCGGTATGTTGAGATGATTAAGATGCTGAAACTGGATACCGTTGGAGAGTTCCTGGTGATGGCTGCGACTCTTATGCAGATTAAGGCACAGATGTTATTACCGCGCCCGCAGGTGGTGGATGGCGATGAGACAGGGCCTGACCCGCGGGAAGAGCTTATCCGCAAACTTCTTGAGTACGAGAAGTATAAACAGGTGGCGTTGGTACTGGATAAAAAAGAGGACCAGCAGTACGGCGTGTTTTACCGGCAGAACATGGTGCTTAATGACGAAGATTATAGCCTTGAGGTATCCTTGTTTGACCTTCTCGCTGCGTTTAAGAAAGTTGTGGAGGAAACCAGTGAGAATGTTAAGGAAATCGTGTATGACGAGATACCTCTGGATCAAAGAATACGTGAAATCATTGCAATGCTTGAGAGTAAAGAGTACCTTGTGTTCTCCGACCTATTTGTTTCTAACTCAAGTAAGGCGTATTTTATTGTTACCTTTCTTGCGGTACTTGAACTTGTGAAGGAACGGCAGCTTGCGGCACGGCAGAACGCGTTATTCGGGGAGATACGGGTTTATAAAGTGGTAGCCAGTGAAACAAAACCTGCTGATACTGAAAATCAGGGTAGTGATACTGTTGCGGTACCGCAGGAGAAAAAGGATGAGAGTACTGACGAAAGTATTAAATAACGAACGGATAGATAGAGGGGAGACTGGAGCAGGGATTGTATGGAAAAAGAGGATATTAAGAAAGTTATTGAAACGTTATTGTTTATAAGTTCCAACCCAATATCGTCAACGCGGTTCGCTGAAGTGTTGAAGGCAAAGGAAGAGGATGTAAAGGCTGCGTTGGATGAGTTGGTACGGGATTATGAACCCCGTGCTTTACAGGTGCAGGAGATTGCAAACGGGTATGTGATATCTACACGTAAAGAGTTCAGCCAGTGGATCCGCGAGTTTTTTAAGGAAAAAACTGCGTTGCGGTTGTCAAACTCGGCATTAGAAACATTATCAATTATTGCGTATAAACAGCCGGTTACCCGCGCGGAGATCGAGCAGATACGCGGGGTGGATATCGGCGGGGTGATTGATAAACTGCTGGAACGTAAACTTATCAAGATGGTTGGGCGTAAGGAAACTATCGGGAAGCCTATGTTATACGGTACGACGGAACAGTTCTTAAAATATTTTGGGTTAAAAACAATTGCGGACCTTCCTCCGATGGAGGAGTTCAGTAAGGATAACGCCGCTGCGGCGGTTAATGTTGAAGACGAAAATATTATTGAGGAAAGGACAGACGATAATGAAAACGTATGAGACTGCAAACATCAGGAACGTGTGCCTGCTTGGCGGTTCGGGGACAGGGAAAACTACGTGTGTTGAAGGTATTATGTTTTCTCTGGGGTTAACCACCCGGTTCGGCAGTGTGGAGGACGGGAATACGGTATCAGATTTTACCGATGAGGAAAAGGAACGCAGGAGTTCACTCTACGCGTCATTAATGTCTGTGGAGTACGAAGGTAAGGTTAAACTAAACATATTTGATGCGCCGGGGTTCGCTGATTTTTATGGGGAAACGTTTGGCGCAATCTATGCTTCGGATAATGCAGTATTTGTGCTTGACGCTACTGCAGATGTTGATGCGGATACTGAAACGTTATGGGATGAATGCGTTAAACGCGGAATACCTAAGATCGTTGTGGTTAATAAACTGGATAAGGAAAACGCGAATGCGCGTACCTGCTTGAATAAACTTAATGAAAAACTCGGGATCCAGGCTGTAATGTTCCAGTTGCCGATAGGTGAGGCACAGAATTTTTCGGGGATCGTTGATGTCCTCAGCGGGAAGGCGTTTAAGTATACCGACGGTAAACCCGCAGGGATTGAAGTTCCCGCTGATCTTAAGGCCGCACTGGCGGAACAACGGGATAAGCTTATTGAATCAATCGCTGCAGAGGATGAAAAACTTATTGAAAAATATCTTGAAGGTAAAGGCCTTACTGACGAAGAACTTCAGGCTGGGTTGTTAAACGGGTTGAGGTCAGGCAAAATTGTGCCGGTTCTGTGTTTATCGTCCACACAGAGAGTGGGGATCGATCAGTTATTGAATTTTGTTAGTTCATACCTCCCGTCACCCGCAGGGAGGAAGTATAAGAATAAGGATGGTGAGGAATTTGAGGTCGGGAAACAGAAAGAACTCGCGGCGGTTGTATTCAAAACATACCTTGAACCGCATACCGGCAAGGTTTCCTATATAAAAGTTTTATCCGGTGAACTCAAGGGCGGGAGTGATGTTTATAATGTCACCCGCCGTGTGTCAGAACGTATCGGGCAGGTATCCACCGCATCGGGTGCTGTACGGTCTGAAGTCGCGAAAGTTGTTGCGGGTGATATCTGTACGCTTGTCAAGATGAAAGAAACGCTGACTAATAATACGCTTGCATCGGATAATAAACAGCAGGAAGTTGCAAAGATTGAATTCCTTGACCCAAAACTTGAGATGGCGGTGTATTCCAACAACAAGGGTGAGGAAGATAAACTCGCAACCGGCCTTGCGGCGGTGGTACAGGAAGATCCGACACTGCGGTTTTATTTTACAACAGAAACACGGGAATGGATTTTATCCGGGCTGGGGATGGTGCAGCTCGATAATGTCGTGAAGAAAATTCAGGCACGCGCGAATGTTAAGATTGAACTTCAAAAACCAAAGATTCCGTATAAGGAAACTGTTAAGGGTAAGGTTGAACAACAGGGGAAGTTTAAACGGCAATCCGGGGGAAAAGGGCAGTACGGGGATTGCTGGTTAAAGATTGAGCCTCTGGAACGCAGTGCAGGGTATGAATTTGTTGATAATATCTCCCAGGGGCGTATCCCAAAGAATTATATTCCGTCAATTGAAAAAGGTATTAAGGAAGCTATGGAACAAGGTATTATCGCGGGGTATAATCTTGTGGACGTAAGGGTAACACTGTTTGACGGGTCGTACCATGAAGTTGATTCTTCTGATATGGCGTTCAAGATCGCGGGGCGTATGGCTATGCAGAAATGCGTGGAAACCGCTAATCCTACAATACTTGAACCGATCATGAATCTTGAGATTCAAACACCGGATGATTTTGTCGGTGCTATTATGGGTGACCTTAATTCGCGGAGAGGTAGGGTTCTGGGGATTGAGCGTGAAGGTAAGAAACAGGTGATCAAAGCTACGGTGCCGTTATCCGAAATGTTTAAGTACGCAGCGGATCTAAGGTCATTAACCAAAGGCGCGGGGCAGTTTAAGATGACAGTATCGCATCTGGAAGAAGCGCCGTTCCCGGTACGCCAGAAGTTGATTGAAGAGTTTAAGGCTAAGGGCGGGAGAAAAGACGAAGAATAGGTGTTCGTTTAGAATATAATTAAGTTTTATTTAGTTGAAAGGAAGGTAGTTTTTTATGCCAGAACTTCGGCGTGATCCTATTATGGGACGTTGGGTAATTATTTCTACTGAACGCGGAAAACGGCCTCTGGATTATGGGCGTGAAGGTGAAGAAGAAACTAATAAGCCGTGCCCGTTTTGTGAGGGGAATGAATCAGCAACACCGGCAGAAACGCTTGCGTACCGCCAGGCGGGGATGGTGAAGGACGGGCCCGGGTGGTGGGTACGCGTAGTGCCGAATAAGTTTCCTGCGTTGCAGATTGAAGGGTCAATGCATCGTACCGGTGAAGGGATGTATGACCGTATGGCTGGGATTGGTGCGCATGAGGTTATTATTGAAACACCGGAACATAAGAAAGATTTTGCTGATCTTTCTGATCATCAGGTTGAAGAAATATTTTGGGCATACCGTGACCGTATAATGGACCTGAAAAAAGATCCGAGGTTTGAGTATATACTTGTCTTCAAAAACCGCGGTGCCGCAGCCGGTGCGTCGTTAGTGCATCCGCATTCGCAGTTGATTGCGTTGCCGGTTGTGCCGTTACGCGCTAGGCAGTTGATTAACGGGTCAAAAAATTATTATGAGTATAAAGAACGTTGTGTGGTATGCGATATGAACGCGCAGGAGACTGCGTCACAGACACGGATTATAACGGAGAATGATGATTTTATCGCGTATTGCCCGTTCTCCAGCAGGTTCCCGTTTGAGATTAAGGTTGTGCCGAAGCATCATGACGCTGTGTATGAGGACGCTCAAAAACATGAGATCGGTAATCTCGCGAGGATTATGAAAATCTGTATGTACAAACTAAAACGCGTGCTTGATGATCCGCCGTATAATTTTTTGATACATAACTCGCCGATCCGCGAGGTGCATAACCAGTTTTTTCATTGGCATCTTGAGATCATACCGAAACTCGTGAAGGTTGCGGGGTTTGAGTGGGGTTCAGGGTTCTATATTAACCCGACACCTCCGGAGGAAGCGGCACAGTTTTTGCGTGAGGCTGAATAATTAAATTTTTAGTGTAGGAGGAGAAAAAAGAAAAATGAAAGTTGCATTTGCAGTATCGGAATGCGTACCGTTTGCGAAAACAGGCGGGCTGGCGGATGTCGCAGGGGCGTTAGTGAAAGCTTTAAAAAAACGTAAGGCTGATGTTTGTCTTGTAATGCCGAAATATAAGAATATTGATGTTGAAAAGTTTAAACTTAAACCTTTGATCAACTCATTGCTTATCCCGATCGGCGGCGGGTTGCAGGTTGCAAATGTGTGGGTAGGTAAGCTTGACCGCACGATAAACGTGTATTTTATTGAGAATGAACAGTATTTCGGGCGTGAAGAATTGTACCGCACAGCGGCTGGGGGGGATTATGCGGATAACGCTGAACGGTTCATCTTTTTCTCGCGGGCAGTGCTTGAAACCTTAAAAGCTGTGGATTTCCAGCCGGATGTCCTGCATTGTCATGACTGGCAGACCGGGTTGATCCCTGCGTACCTGCGGACAATATATCTGCTGGATGGGTTTTATCGGCATACAGCGTCGGTGTTTACCATCCATAACATCGCGTTCCAGGGATTTTTCCCGCCGGAAGTAATGAGTACCGCGGGATTTGCGTGGTTTGATTTCACACCGGATAAACTTGAGTACTACGGGCAGGTTAACTTTATGAAAGCAGCAATAACATTCGCGAATGTTATCACTACAGTAAGCCCGACCTATGCAAAAGAAATTCAGGAATCTCATGAGCTCGGAAGAGGGATGGAGAACGTTTTAGGCGGGCGTAGTGAGGATTTGTACGGTATCGTAAACGGTATTGATTTAGCTGAGTGGAACCCCGAGAAAGATGAGTACTTACCTAAGAATTATACTGTAAAATCTTTGGAGAATAAGGTTGAGTGTAAACAGGCGTTGTTTGAAGAACTTGGATGGCCGGTAGATCTTACAATACCGGTACTAGGAATGGTTTCACGGTTGGATCCTCTAAAAGGGTTTGACCTGCTTGCACAGGCGGTGCATACGCTTATGCAGCGTGAAATTAGGTTGGTAATCCTTGGCCGCGGGGATTCTATGTATGAAGCTGCGTTGACTAAGATGGCGGAAAAGTTTCCGGACCGTATCGCCGTTAAACTTGATTTTAATGAACCTATGGCTCATAAGATTTATGCGGGAGTTGATATGTTTCTTATGCCGTCAAGGTTTGAACCTTGCGGGTTAGCTCAGATGATTGCAATGCGGTACGGGACTGTGCCGGTAGTGCATACCACCGGAGGGTTGGCGGATACTGTAGTGGATTATAGCCCGGAAACAAAAAAAGGGAATGGTATTGCGTTTACGGAATATAACTGCGACGCATTCCTTGCGGCAATTGACCGGGGGATCGCGTTGTATAACGATAAAGAGCAGTGGGGTAAGATTTTAAAGAACGCGATGGCCGGGAATTTTTCGTGGGAAAAATCTGTCCGGAAATATCAGGAATTGTATAAGCTTGCTATACAGAAACGCGAGGCGTTTAACCCGTAAACTCAAACTGGGTTTGGGTGGTTAGGTTAGAGATTATAATGAAGTATGACAAAAGGTTGTTATATGCGGCACTGACATTACTCTGTGCAGCGGCAGTACCGTTTATTGCTATACGGTTGATGCACGAAACTGCGCAGGGGATTGTGGAGTTGTGTATTGACCGTCCCGGGTATTATTCTTTGTGTATGAACGCAGGATATTCCTGGGATGAGTTCCTCATAAAATCGCGGGAGTTAAACATATCATCGGTTGGGATTGACCGGATGAATGTCGGGATGCTGAAGGATGATCCCAGAGTTATTGTTTTCACGCAAAATGAACGTGAGAGATTGGTGGCAACCGGGTTAGTTTCAGCGTCTACCTTACCGAGAGGTGAAACCTGGCTTTCGCAGGAACGCGGGATCATCACGGGCTTACAGTCAAAGTTTAATCCTGTCTTCAAAAATAAGCTTCAGGTAAGTACTCAGGGGCAGTATAGTATGCTTACCCTGCCCCGGGGTTTGACTCCGGAGACTGATCTGTGGTATGACAAAGCACAGGTTGTACAGGCAAAGGAGTTTGGGTATAAGGTTGTCCTTAAAACCGATGAGTATTTTGATCTAAATTACGGTATCACACAGGAGGTTAGCCAGATCTCCGGGGTTTATCCTCAACCCGATGCGGTTAATCAGGTACGCGCAAATATATTTCCTGTGTTTGATGAGATAAAAGATGTTAAGTTATGTATCCCTGAACTTAGCGTCCTGCGGTTATGGGATGTTGGTAACAGGGAATATAATTATTGCCGTGTGCATAGGATCGGAGAACGCGAGATCAACAGGTACCTGCGTTCTGCGGAACCGGTTGAGGCGGTTGTACAGAGGTATGTTACAGCTGTTAAGGAACGGAATGTAAGGATGCTGTATCTCACGCCGTTACCCAGGGGTATGATTGGGGATAACGGGGTTGGGGTTATTGATACGCAGTTCATGTTGTTTGAGAAGTTATCTGCTAAACTACAAAAAATGGGGTATAGGTTTGATACTGTCCCGCCATGGCCGTCATTCTTCAGGAAGTCGGTTTCCACAAGGGTACTGCTGGCTTTTGTTATAGCAATATTATTCCCTATACTTGCGATCTGGAATTTTTGTTTGCATCAGGATAGCGATAATACGGTAGTAGCGTTCACCGAAATTTGTTTATTCACTTTTACGGCGGTGATACTAAACTCCGCGTTGTTATCCGGTACGGAATTCGCGGTTAAACTCGTGGAATTCCGTGCGGTGAAGGCTGCATTATTTTTGCCGGTCATACTTATCGCGGGATACGTTTTGTACCCGAAACTTAATGAGATACTGGGGTATAAATTAAGGATTATTGATATTCTCATACTTACGGGGGTTGGGGTTGTACTATTACTGTTTATGCTGCGTAGCGGGAATGATTCCGGGATTATGTTGCCCGGGGAAAAGGTTGTACGCAGCGCATTGGATAACTTCTTATTTGCCCGGCCGAGAAGTAAAGAGTTTATGTTCGGGCATCCGTTGTTGATACTTGGGATTTTTATATGGGGAAGATGGGTATCCACCGGGAAAAAGGTGGATTTATTGTGGTACCTTTCCCGCATGGGGATTATATTCGGGATGGTAGGGCAGGTTTCTGTGATTAACACGTTCACACACGCGCATACGCCGTTATGGGTGTCGTTACTGCGCACCTTTAACGGGTTGGTGATTGGCGTGGTGCTCGGGGTCGTACTGACGGGTATCTGGACATTATGCGAGAAAAAGAAATGGCTCGTGTACTGATAAGCGGGTATTATGGGTTTGGTAACCTCGGGGATGAGGTCATACTTAAAACAATAATTACTGCATTAACTTCCTGCGGGGAAGGGGTTGAACTAAAAGTTTTATCCGCGGATACTGAGAGTACCTCCGCGGTGTTTGGCGTAGAAGCGGTTCCACGGTGGAACTTCTGGAGTGTACTCCCCGGGATTTTGTGGTGTAACTATTTTATCCTTGGCGGGGGTGGGTTGATACAGGATAGGACCGGGAGCGTTACCGCGTATTATTATCTTATCCTGAGCCTGGCTGCACTGGTATTCGGGAAAAAACTTATTATTTATGCACAGGGGTTCGGGCCGGTTAAGTCCGTGGTGGTTAAACGTTTGTGCGGGTATATTTACCGCCGGGCTAAGGTTATTACCATGAGGGATAAGGGCAGTGCGGTATTATTATCCTCCACAGGAGTGGGGATTGATAAAATTGTTGTCACTGCTGACCCTGTATGGGCGTATGAGTGTGAACCCAAACCCTCTGCGGGGCAGGTTAATAGAGGGAAGGGTAAGTATTTTTGTGTGATACCCCGTGCGGAGCTTACTCACGAAGAGATTGTTAGTATAGCAGAGGCGGTGGATGGGTTGTCCATAGAGTACGGGTTTAATGAAGCCGTGATTTTACCGTTTCAACCCTTATGCGATACCGCTGTGTCAGAAGAGTTAGCGCGGTACATAAAAAAAGTTAGGCCCGTAGTTGCGGATGGGTATCAGAAGTTTGGTGATGCGCTGAACATTATCTCCGGTGCGGCGGGGGTTATCACCATGCGTATGCACGGCGTGGTGTTCAGCCTTAAAGCCGGGGTGCCGGTGGTAGGGTTTGGGAATGATAATAAAATCGGTACCGCTATAATTGACGGGGGTGCGTGCCCGCGGGCATGGGTTAGGCGTATCGAAGTTAAACAATTAGGTGCGAGGTTAAAAGAAGTAATGGTGAGTTGGAACGCGGAGGATAGTGTGAGAACTGATAAAATTGCTGAAATACAG
This sequence comes from Elusimicrobiota bacterium, assembly GCA_041658405.1. Lineage (NCBI taxonomy): Bacteria > Pseudomonadati > Elusimicrobiota > Elusimicrobiota bacterium. Next base: position 6,426 of record JBBAAG010000041.1, on the reverse strand, counting down.
AGGTTGGCAAAACAGAATTCTGAAATTTTAATTAAGGAAGTGTGTAAATGACAGGACGGACAGTTTTTACGGTACTTTTCAGGGGTATGATCTACCTTATCTTTGCGGTTGTGTACAGTATACTCTTAATAGGGTATAGTTCGGTGAATAAGTATTATCACAAGATGGAGGCTGGGATTGAGGTAACCGCATTCCTTAATCAGGATGTTGATATGCCAGGGGTGGCGCAGGTAGCGGAAAAACTTAGGGCGGAGCCTTATATTGGTGAAGTGCATTATGTATCCCCGGAAGATGCGTTACGCGAGTTTGTAAAGAATGAGTTTTTTAAGCAAACACTTACGCTTCTGCCGGAGAATCCGTTACCTTCGTCGTTTGTGATAAAACTGAAATCACCGGGGACGGATCTCGAAAGATTATTGGATCTCGTTAAGGCAATGAAGGAAATTGAGGTAGTGTTTTATAACGACGAAAAAGTTGGGCAGCTGGAATTCGCGGGGAAAGTTAAAACCGCGGTATCTAAGCTTGTTATTCTTATCAGTACAATGATTACCGTTGTGTTTATCGTTGTCTTAACATATTTTATCAGTGCGAAGTTAAGTACCGGGCTTATAATGTCGGGAGATGCGAAGATTGAGTTGATTACCATACTTGTGGCGGTAGCGGTATGTTTTGTGGTGTTAAGATTAACCCTTGCAGTGTACGCGTATGACTGGCTGGGATTCCTCAACGCGTGGCAGTGCGGGGTGGTATTGTTATCCGCATTAGTGCTGGGGTTTGGCGTAGTGGTTGCTGATGCAGTAAGCGCAACCACTGTTATAGTTGGGAAGTCAGGGAGTGGTGATTCTACAGATGATGATGCGGTTGCGGGTTCATAGTTCAGTATATATTCTGGTACTTACAGCTGTTTTATTATCCCCGGGATGCCGGGGCGGGGTGGTACTCTATGCTGATGAGTTTGATAAACAGATTAAGTCGTATGAAAAGGAAATGGAGAATACAAAATCTGAGATCAGCCGTATAGAAGACAGTATCCGTGAGCTTGAGAAAAAAAAAGCTGAGATCATGAATAAGGAAAATAGTATTAAGTCCGGGATAAGGGAGATTGATAATTTGCTGGGGTCGCACCGTTCGAACCTTAAAAAATTGAATAATGATTATAAGTATACGGAATTAAAAATTGCGCAGGCTAAAAAGTTGTGCCTGTACGCTGAGGAAGAGATTAACTGCTGGCAAAAATATCTTTCTTATGAATGGCGTGCGGCGTATATGTGGTACCGCACAAAAGAGGGTGTGTATCCTGTGTATGACGAGTACCTCACACGTGTTTTACAGCAAAAACATTCGTTGCTCCAGCAGTCATTAATGAAAAAAGTTGATGCTGACAGTGAACGCCGGTTGCTGGAGGTTAGAAAAGTGCAGTTAACTAAACGCCAGAAAGAGGTGTTGAGTATTGTCGGGAAAACTTCTTCACAAAAAAAGGAACGTGAGATTGAGCTTGCGCAGACGGCGACCGAAAGAAGGAAGTATGCCAGCGAGATTGATAAATTAAAAAAATCGGCGTCTGATATGCAGAAACTTATTGATATGCTTGAAACAAAGAAGCATGCAACACAGGAGCAAAAACAAAAAGCGTTACTTGCGAGAAATGAGATTTATAAGCTTAAAGGTATGTTTGACTGGCCGGTTGACGGGAAGGTTGTGTCATCTTACGGGAAACATAAACATCCTGAGTTCGATACTTTTGTCATTAATAACGGTATCAAAATTATGCCGTCCGTCCCGGGCTGTGAAGTCCGTGCGATTGCTAACGGTACCGTAGTATATACCGGCGTATTCCAGTCATACGGGAATATTGTGTTGTTAGACCACGGCGGGGGGTGTTATAGCCTCTACGGGACGTTGAATAAAATTTTAGTGCAGAATAATCAAAGCGTTACCGCTGGGAGTGCAATCGGGAATATTACCGGCGGGACTTTATACTTTGAATTCCGCGCGAATGCAAAACCGGAGAACCCGCTGGACTGGCTGGCATCTAAGTAAGTATTGAGGATATATATAGGTAATAGTTTATAGAAGGAGAAGGGTTGTTTAATGCTTAAGAAAAAGGTTGTTTTAGGTGTGGTAGCGCTTGCGCTGGTATCGTCATGTTTATTGTTCTTCAGCCATACACAGGTACCCGCAGCTGAGGATGTGTACCAGCAGTGGAGGTTGATCACAGAGGTGTACGAGCTTATCACGAGGTATCACGTTGAGCCTGTGGAAGGTAAGAAGTTGTTATACGGCGCAGCAAGCGGGATGGTGCGTACACTTGACCCGTTCTCGCAGTTTATGGAACCTGAGACTCACAAAGAAATGAGGGTTGAGACTGAAGGCGAGTTTGGCGGGTTAGGTATACGGATTTCAATTAAAGATAAGTTATTGACCGTAGTAACACCCTTGCCCGGGACACCGGCATACCGCGCGGGGATACAGCCCGGGGATAAGATTGTTAAGATTGAAAATGTTTCAACCGAAGGTATGGATGTTAATGACGCGGTGAAAAAACTTCGAGGCGCACCGGGGACTAAAGTTACGATCACAGTCTGGCGGGAAGGTGAGAAAGAAACGTTTGATATAACGCTTACCCGTGAAGTAATCAAGCTTGAGGCGGTACGTAATGAGATGCTGGATAAAGAGATTGCGTATATCTGGATCCTTGAACTTAACGCCAAGGTTATTGACGACCTGCGTACGGCAATGGTCGGCCTTAAAGAAAAAGGGATGAAAGCGTTAGTGCTTGACCTGCGTTATGACCCGGGTGGGTTATTGAACCAGGCAGTTGAGGTATGCAAACTGTTTATCGGGGGTAATAAGATGATAGTTTACACCCAGGGTCGTGATCCTTCTGCAAAAGAGGAATTCCGTGCGGATATAAAAGCCGTGTACGGCGACCTCCCGGTAATCGTACTTGTGAATAAAGGTTCAGCGTCAGGTGCTGAGATCATAGCCGGTGCGATACAGGATCATAAACGCGGGGTTGTTATTGGTACGCAAACATTTGGGAAAGCGTCAGTCCAGCGGGTATTCCCTCTGAGTGACGGGTCAGGGTTAAGGCTTACCACCGCGAAGTATTATACTCCGCTTGGAAGGTTAATCCACGAGAAAGGTATCACTCCGGATATTGAGGTTACTATCCCGCGGGAAACTGAGATCAAGATACGCGAGCAAAAGGAAATGTTGTACCAGAAAGATGCTGATGCGAAGTCAATCGTAAAGAAAGATGAGCATGTAGAAGATATTATCCTTCAACGCGCAATTGAGTTGCTTAAAGCACGGAATATTTTTCAGGCTATAAAAGAGGAGCAGTAGGCTGAACGTACTGGGGATTGAAACTTCGTGTGATGAAACCGCAGTGGCGGTTGTCAAGGACGGAAGTATTGTTCTTTCAAATATAGTATCCTCTCAGGAACGCGTGCATCGCAGGTTCAACGGTATAATTCCGGAACTCGCAGCACGGATGCATCTTGGGAGTATCAACTGGATGATTGACGAAGCGTTACGGCGTTCACATACGTACCTCCCGGGGTATGCGAATAATCCTACCGAGAAAAAAGGTGTGGGCCGGCAGCGGATAAACCTTATTGCCGTGACCAGCGGGCCGGGGTTAGTCGGGTCGTTGCTCGTAGGGGTGATGACTGCGCGGGTACTCGGGATGCTTACCTCCACAAAAGTATGTCCCGTAAACCATATTGAAGGGCATTTATACGCTAATATGCTGGGTGGTGAGAATATTGCGTATCCGTTGCTTGCATTAATTGTTTCCGGTGGGCATACAGAACTTATACACGTAAAAAAAGTTGGGCGGTACAACGTTCTCGGCCGTACCCGTGACGACGCGGTGGGTGAAACTTATGATAAAGTATCCAAAGTCCTGGGGTTAGGTTATCCCGGCGGGCCCGTGATTGACCGTAACGCTAAACACGGGAATCCCGGGGCAGTAAAGTTTCCACGCCCGTTTATGCGTGAAACCCGCGACTTTTCGTTCTCGGGTATAAAAACAGCGGTTGCTAATTTTGTTAATGATCCGGTGTACCGCAAAAAAATGGTGAATACCGGGAAAGTGAAGGTTTCAACCGCGGATATCGCGTCAAGTTTTCAGCAGGCAATTATCGAAACGCTGGTCACCAAAACTTTACGTACCGCTAAAGAGGTTAACGTAAAAACCGTACTCGTGGGAGGCGGGGTGTCTGCTAATGAAGGGTTACGCCGGGAGATGGTTCTCCAGGGTAAAAGAGAAGGGTTAAAAGTATCGTTCCCGTCAAAACTGTATTGTACCGATAACGCTGCGATGATCGCCGCTGCGGCTTACTGGAAACATAAGTACGCTAAGAATACGAAGTGGGATAATTTTACGGTTGACCCTAACCTCACCGTGCGTTCCTGGCGGTGACCGGGCGTTTTATAGTTCTATAATATATATTTATGATTGGAGACTGGATTTATGGTAGAGGCAATGACAAACAAATACGAGCGATTTCAGAGTTTTCCGTCTGCGGAAAAGGCTATTGAGCGAGTATTGTTTGGCAATGCCTCTCTACGAGAGCTAATATGAAAAAAAGTTATACTCACGCACGGCCGGATTACGCGCGGCATCAGCGGCAGGGTTTCCCCGAAGCTATCTACTGCCCCGGTAAAACCGTGGAACAAATTATTGATATCACCTCGCGGATGTACCATAAACTCGGGTCCGAGCCTATACTTCTTACCCGCGCGGAGGAAAGTGTTATTAGTGCAGTAAAAACAGTTTTCCCTGCGCTGGTATACAATAAGTACGCTAAGATGGGGGTTCTGTTCCCGAAGAAAAAAGTTAATCATAAGAAAAGTAAAACCTTAACAAGTTCGTACGTCGCGGTAGTTACTGCCGGGACGGCGGATATACCTATCGCAGAAGAAGTTGTTACCGTTCTTGATTCATTAGGGAATAAGGTTAAACGCTTATACGATGTTGGTGTTGCGGGGATACATAGGCTACTTGAGAACCAGTCAGTCCTCCGGCATCCGTCCTGTGTAGTAGTATGCGCGGGGATGGAGGGTGCGTTACCATCCGTCGTCGGTGGGCTCGTGAACTGTCCCGTAATCGCAGTGCCTACTTCCGTGGGCTACGGTACGGGGTTCAACGGTATCACCGCGTTATTATCGATGCTAAACTCCTGTGCCGCTAATGTTACTGTCGTAAACATAGACGATGGGTATGGCGCGGGAATTGTTGCGCATCTGATCAACCGTAGGTGTAAATAAAAAAATTAAAATTATTCCGGCAGGGGTGTACGCTAACGAGCGGCCTCAGCGTTTTCCGTCTGCGGAAAAGGCTATTGAGCGAGTAGCGGATACCCCTGCCGTGAATAACTGAAAGGATTATGTTAATATGAAAAACAATAACCAGCTCGTCGTATACCTCGACCTCACATCCGGTGCAGCAGGCGATATGTTTCTTACATCACTGGTCTCCGCATCGGGTGTTAACCCTTCAGCGTTTACACGTAACCTCATACAAAAACTTAACTTAAAAAAGGTATCACCGCAGGTGAGGATAACCGAGACTTCCCGCAAACATTTGCCGTGTTTACAGTTAAACATTAAGAACGGGGAGTATGAGTTTAGTTCCGTCACGGAAATAAAAAGCCTTATCCGTAAAACCAAGTTTTCAGTATACGTAAAAACAATGGCACTAAAAACATTTGATGTTCTCGCAGCGGCGGAAGCTAGTGTTCATCGTGTAAAGAAAGAAAATGTGCATTTTCATGAACTTAACTCCCTGGATACTGTGATTGATATCTGCGGCACATTTTACGCGTATGAACTTATGATAGAAAAGTTTGGGGGTGGATCTGTGGATACTGTGGAAGTGCTGGCATCACCGTTGAATACTGGTTCACTCGCAACTGCTACCGCGCTGATACTGCGTAACCGCGTAATATTTACTAACCCCGAGACCGCGAGGTACGAACTCTGTACACCCACTGGCGCAGCAATCCTTGCCGTTCTTACTCAAAAACAGGGGGTGGGGATGCCCGCAGTAAGAGTGCTCTCCGTAGGGTATGGCGCAGGGACTAAGGATTTTCATCACGCACAGGCTAATGTCGTGAAAACTATTGTTGGGAAATTGGGTTCTCAAACAGGGAACGGTAGCGCAGGGTATATTACAGAATCCGGGCTAGTATTACTTGAAACCAATATTGACGACCTTGACCCGCGGGTATTGCCGTATGTTATGGAACGCTTATTCCGTACCGGCGCGAAGGATGTGTGGTTCACACAGGTTATCATGAAAAAAAATAGGCCCGGGATAGTGATTAGTTCTATCGTTGATAATAATATTCTCTCAAAGGCGGTTGAGGTATTGTTCTATGAAACTACAACCCTGGGGGTAAGAATTATGCCGTTTAC
>JBBAAG010000040.1 GCA_041658405.1 Elusimicrobiota bacterium | reverse complement strand
GGCGGGATGTATATGTAGTAGTTGTTTTAAATATAAAGTTGCAGGGGTTGTGAGTTAAAGTAAAAAAGGTATATATTTTAAAGGTTGAGGGAGGATTGTAAAGTTATGGCAAATCATGAAGAAAAAGTGAAAGAGATTATAGTTGAACAGTTAGGCGTAAAACCTGAAGAAGTAAATCCGCAGGCGCATTTTGTTAATGACCTTGGTGCGGATTCTTTGGATACCGTCGAGCTTGTGATGGCGTTGGAAGAAGAGTTCGGGATCGAAATCCCGGATGAAGAAGCTGAAAAAATTGCGACTGTCGGTCAGGCGATTGAGTATATTAAAACTCATGCTACTGATAAGTAAGCTGTTTTTTTATACATTTCTCGTTTAAAGTACTAATTAATAGTAGAATATCATTATTATGAAAAAACGTGTAGTAATTACCGGGATGGGTGTTGTCACGTGTCTCGGTATGAAACTTGATGAATACTGGAATAATCTTAAATCCGGAAAATCAGGGATTGGTTATACTGATTTGATTGACGTTTCGGATATTGAGGTAAAAATCAGCGGGCAAGTTAAAGGGTTCAACATCGAGAATTACATCGAAAAAAAACGTGCACGCAGGATGGACCGGTTTGTACATTTTGCAATTGCAGCTTCAAAACATGCGGTTGATGATTCGGGTATTGATTTTTCAAAAGAAGATCCTGACCGTTGTTCTGTAATGATTGGTTCCGGTACAGGCGGGTTACAGACAATGGAAGATGAGGTTATTGCGTTGACTACCCGCGGGCCAAGACGCGTGAGCCCGTTCTTAATACCCAAATTTATTGTTAATATGGCCTCTGGTGAAGTAGCAATAACTTTTGGTTGTCAAGGGCCGAATTATGCGGCGGTATCTGCGTGTGCGAGCGGTGCGCATGCTATGGGTGATGCGTTGAGGTATATGAGGTATGGCGATATGGATGTTGTTATCACCGGTGGTGCTGAAGCGCCGATTACCCGGCTTGGTGTTTCTGGGTTTGCGAATTTAGGAGCGTTGTCTACGATGAATGACCAGCCAACAAAAGCATCAAGGCCGTTTGATAAAAATCGTAGCGGGTTCGTAATGTCAGAAGGCGCAGGGATATTGGTATTTGAAACTCTTGAACATGCGAAAACGCGTGGGGCAAAGATTTATGCGGAAGTTGCGGGTTATGGCGCAACTGATGATGCGCATCATATTACCGCTCCGGATCCCAGTGGTAAGGCAGCTGTGCGGGCTATGCAGCGCGCACTTGAGGATGCTGAACTTAAACCCGAAGATATTGATTATATTAATCCTCATGGAACATCTACATTGTTAAATGATAGAACAGAAACTACGGCAATAAAGAAGGTGTTCGGGGAATATGCTTACAAGATACCTGTGTCATCCACAAAGTCTATGGCCGGGCATTTGTTAGGCGCAGCAGGTGGGATTGAGTTGATCGCCAGTGTTTTATGTATGAACAACAGTTTTGTTCATCCAACGATTAACCTTGAAACACCGGACCTTCCGGATTTAGACCTTGACTACGTTCCGAACACCGGACGGCAGCATAATATTGATGCAGCGCTGTCCAACTCGTTGGGGTTTGGCGGGCATAACGCTGTGCTTATTATAAAAAAGTTTAATGAATGAAGATCTGAATAACCTGGAAAAAAGGTTAAAGGTTAGGTTTAAAAATAAGGCTTTGTTGGCGAAAGCGTTGACGCATAAGTCGTACTCCGAAGAAAAAAAAGTTGGATATTCGAATGAACGGCTGGAGTTTCTTGGAGACAGCGTGCTTTCTTTAGTGGTTGCAACCTATCTTTACCAAAATCATCCGGAATCCGAGGAAGGGAAATTGTCGCAGTTGAAGTCAATACTGGTATCCCGGCAGTCATTTTATGAATGGGCGAAAGAGTATGAATTGGGTAAGTATTTGTTCCTAAGCGCAAGCGAAGAACTTACCGGCGGGAGGGAACGCGAGTCGTTGATGTCAAACGCAATGGAAGCCGTTGTCGGTGCGATGTATATAGATAAAGGTTTTGGGTATACCAGTAAGTTTATCACGGATTATCTATCAACAAGGAAGAGGATTATTACCCGGGATTATAAGTCTAAACTACAGGAGGAGACACAGAAGAGGTACAAGACAATACCTGTATATAAGCTGGTAAAAGAAGCTGGGCCGGATCATGATAAGATTTTTACTGTGGTAGTGGAGATTGAAGAAAAAGTTTTTGGTATCGGTGCGGGAAAAAATAAGAAGGATGCAGAACAAAACGCTGCAAGAGAAGCCTTGGGTAAGTTTTAAAGAAAAATATTAGTGTTAACTATGGGAGGATTGTAATGGACTATTTCTTGACAGAAGAACAACAGATGATCGTGGATATCGCGAGGCGGATCGCGCAGGAAAAGATTAAACCTATACGCGAACATTATGATGAGACTGAAGAATTTCCATGGGAAATATTGAAAGAGATAGCACAGGCTGACCTCTGCGGGTTGTATATTGAACCCGAATATGAAGGTATGGGTGCGGGGATTTTGTCGTTAATCCTTGCTGTAGAAGAAATTGCTAAGGTTGACGGTGGAATCGCTTTGTGCGTAGCAGGAACGGCGTTAGGGACATTACCGCTGGTACTCTATGGCAGCCCGGAACAAAAGAAGAAGTATCTGCCGAATATCGCTAAAGGTAAATCACTCGCTGCGTTTGGGTTAACCGAACCTATGGCAGGGTCAGATGCTGGCGCTATGAAGACTACTGCGGTATTGAAAAATAATGCGTATGTGCTGAACGGTACTAAGTGTTTTATCACAAACGCGGGTGAAGCGGAAGTATACACAGTTTTTGCGGTAACTAATCCTACGAAAGGGATCCGCGGGCTGACATGTTTTGTCCTTGAGAAAGGTATGCCGGGGTTTACATTCGGGAAAAAGGAAAAGAAAATGGGTATCCGCGCATCACCGACTCGCGAGTTGATTTTCCAGGATTGTGTTGTACCAAAGGAAAATGTGGTTGGGCGTGAAGGGCAGGGATTTATTGTAGCGATGAAAACATTGTTTTCTTCACGGCCTGGCGTAGCAGCGCAGGCGTTGGGGATCGCCGGCGGTGCATTGGATGAAGCTATTGCCTATGCGCGTAAACGCGAACAGTTCGGGCAGCCGATCATTAATTTCCAGGCAATTCAGCATATGCTGGCTGATATGGCAACTGAAGTTGAAGCAGCGCGGTGTTTGCTATATTTTACGTGTAAAGGTATTGATAAGGATATGAGCAAAGTTGAAAAGTTCGCAAAAGAGTCTGCAATGTCGAAACTGTTCTGTTCGGATACCGCAATGAAAGTGACAACTAATGCTGTTCAGATTTTTGGTGGGTATGGGTACAGCCGTGAGTATCCCGTAGAAAAAATGATGCGGGACGCTAAGATTACGCAGATATACGAAGGAACAAATCAGGTTCAGCGTAACGAGATTGCGTTAGCGTTGATAAAGGAAGCTGCAGCGAAGGGATTGTAAATGGAAATTGTTGTCCTGATAAAACAAGTGCCGGAAACAACGGATGTAAAAATTAATCCTGAAACCAACACGCTGGTACGTGAAGGTGTAAAGTCAATTATTAACCCGTTTGATGAGTATGCTATTGAAGAAGGGTTGAGGTTACGTGAACGCGCCGGCGGGACAGTCACGACAATTACTATGGGGCCGCCCCAGGCGGAACAAGCGTTACGGGAAAGTATAGCACTTGGGGTGAATAATGCTGTATTGTTGACTGACCGCGCGTTTGCCGGGGCTGATACCTTGGCGACATCGTATACTCTCGCAATGGCTATAAAAAAATTACCGAAAGTAGATTTGATTATCTGCGGAAAACAGGCAGTGGATGGTGATACCGCACAGGTAGGGCCGGGTGTTGCCGAGAAACTTGATATCCCGCATGTGTCTTACGTGCGTAAGATTGATAAAGCTGATGCCACGGGACTGACTGTTGAACGTATGATGGAAGACGGGTCGGATATTATTGACTTACCGCTGCCGTGCCTGATAACAGTAGTGAAAGAAATTAATACTCCGCGGTTACCGTCGTTAAAAGGTAAGATCGCAGCGAAAAAAGCGGTTGTTACAAAATGGACTGCAGCGGATATTTTGGCGGATATAAAAAAACTTGGGATGGCAGGGTCGCCAACACAGGTAAAGAAAGTGTTTAGCCCGCCCCCGAGAAAAGGCGGCGAAAATATTTGTGGTGAGCCTGAAGAACAGGCAAAACTGTTGGTACAGAAACTTAAAGAACTTCAGGTGATATAAACGGTTTAACATAAATTATGCAAAAAAAAAGAGGTGTGCTAGAGAAGAACAATAAGCAAGCAAGCAGCAATAAGGCATTGCTTAAAAAGATACTGGTTGTTGATGACGATAAAACGTTGTTGGAATTAATTGAGTTGCGTTTTAAATCGGAAGGTTATGATGTTCTTTCTGCAAGCGATGGATTTGATGCAATTAAGAAAGCGCCGGAGTTTAAGCCTGATCTTGTAATAGTAGATATTATGATGCCGAAGATCGATGGGTATCATCTGGTGAAAGCATTGACATTGATTGATGGGTTTAAGAAGCCGAAGATCATTATGCTCACCGCGTTGGCGAGGGATGATGATAAAGGTTTGGCGGAAAATATCGGGGCTGATATGTACGTTAATAAACCGTTTGATTTCACTGAACTATTAAGAATTGTTGAGAAGCTTCTTAGTAAAAAAAGTTGATTTAATTGAAGGAGTAGGAAATTGGCTAAAATTTATGTTCTTGCGGATAAGTGCAGCGGATGTACTAAGTGTTCAAAGGAATGCCCGCAAGCGGCAATAACGATGGTAGACCGCGGGGATCCTAATAAAAAAACTAAACTCGCTACCATTGATTTAGCGAAATGTAATTACTGCAGTGCGTGTATAGAATCGTGTAAACGGTTTAATGCGATTGTTATAGAACGCGATGTGGTTGCTAAGATGGATGGTTTTGATTCTTACCGCGGAGTATGGGTTTACGGTGAGCAGCGGCGTTGCGAAATTGCGCCGGTTGTCTATGAACTGCTGGGAGAAGGCAGGAAGTTGGCTGATAAGCTTCATACTCATCTCGCAGTTGTCATTCTCGGAGATAAAGTTAAACCTCTAGCAGAAGAGCTTACACGGTTTGGTGCGGATAAAGTGTATGTTATTGATGACCCGTTGCTTGCGGAGTTTCAGGATGAACCTTACGCTGAAGTTATGGCGCAGCTCGTACGCGAAGAAAAACCTGAAATCGTATTAATGGGCGCAACGAATATCGGGCGTTCATTTGCGAGCCGTGTTGCTGCAAAAATAGAGACCGGGCTTACTGCGGACTGTACAGGTCTTGATGTAGATGAAACACGTAATTTATTACAGACACGCCCGGCGTACGGCGGTAATATTATGGCAACTATTCTTACTCCAAAACACCGGCCGCAGATGGCTACTGTACGTCATAAAGTCTTCAAACGTGCAGAATATGAAAATAATCGTAAAGGCGAAATAATAGACAAAAAGTATGATATACAAAATATTAAAATCCGCACGCAGTTTGTAAAGTTTGTTAAAGATACCAGCCAAACTATGAACCTGTCTGAAGCGGATATCATTGTTTCTGGCGGGCGCGGGTTAGGTAATCCAGAAGGGTTTAAGATCATAGAAGAACTTGCGAAAGCAATCGGCGGGGCAGTAGGGTCTTCCCGCGCATGTGTGGATGCCGGGTGGATACCATATTCTCATCAGGTGGGACAAACTGGGCGCACTGTAGGGCCTAAAATATATATTGCCTGCGGTATTTCCGGGGCAATACAGCATCTCGTAGGGATGGGGTCATCAAAGATTATCGTTGCAATCAATAAAGACCCTGAAGCGCCGATGATGAAGGTTGCGACTTTTGCTATACAAGGTGACCTATACGAAATTATACCTCAGCTGATTAAACAGTTAAAAGCGTAAACCTTAATACCAGTGAAATTACTTTATAACTTCTACAATAAATCAAGTAAAGTTTTTTCCATTTATTACCACCTGTTATTGTCTAACCACAGTATTTTTTTGGGTAAATAATTAACTGTCGGAATATTTTTCTTTTGACTTGACAATAGAAGGTGTTTTTTAGTAAAAAATACCAATATATGTTAATATATGGAATTTAAATTGTATAAATTTTTAGGAGATACCATAGAATGTATTTAAAGTCATTAGAGTTGTGCGGTTTTAAGTCGTTTCCCGATAAAACAGTGTTGGAATTTACACCCGGGATTTCAGCGATTGCCGGGCCAAACGGGTGCGGGAAGTCTAATATCGTTGATGCGTTCCGGTGGGTTCTGGGAGAACAAAGCGCTAATGCTTTACGCGGAAAGGATATGGAAGCTCTTATATTTCACGGCTCGGATACACGGCATCCGGTATCTTTCGCAGAGGTAAGCCTTACTTTTGATAATAACGAACATAAAGTACCTATTAATTTTACGGAAATAAAAATCACGCGTAGGTTGTACCGTTCAGGGGAGAGTGAGTATACGCTTAACAAAACGCAGTGCAGGTTAAAAGATATACGTGACCTACTGCTTGATACCGGTGTTGGCACGGATTCGTATTCATTGATGGAACAAGGAAAAGTGGATTATATCCTTAAATCCAAACCTGAAGAACGTAGGTTGTTGATTGAGGAAGCCGGTGGTATTGCTAAATACCGTGTTAAACGCGAGGAAACGTTGAGAAAACTTGAACACGTGGATGCTGATTTGTTGAGGCTGGATGATATTCTTTCTATGCTGAAAACACAGATACAGTCGCTCGATAACCAGGCACGGAAAGCTAAACTGTACAATACAGCAAAAGAATCGCTTAAGTACTGGGAAGTAGCGCTTTTCTCGAATAAATATAATGAGCATAACGGTAAAAAACAGTTGTTGGAAGATCAGCAGATAAAATTCGGGCAGGAACTTCAGCAGTATGTTACTGAAATCAATACGTTTGAAGCTGAACAGCAAAAAATGTCGGTTGATAAACAAGCGGCAGATGATTCACTGAGTAAATGCTTGATGGGTTTAACATCGCTATCCATGGAACAAACAAAACTTACCGCATCAAAAAATAATGCTGCAGATAAGATATTATCGGGTGAGGTTAAGATTAACGAGTTAAACAGAATCGTTAAGGAAGCTTCGGATGAACTCGGGTACATAATAAAACAGATAGAAGATCATTCTAAACAGAAGGTTGTATTGGAAGAAGATCATACTCGTTTGACTGCAGAACATCAAAAGCAGACTGAAGTACTTGGTTGGACCACCCGGCAGGTTAACACAACATCAGGGGAACTTAGAAAACAGGAGGAGTTACAATTAGCGTCGGTTCAGCAGATTACTGGCCTGCGAAATGATATTTATCATTACCAGTCTGATCTCCAGGCTATTAATATCGAGAAAAATAATATTGAAAAAGATTTTCAGCAGGCGGCAGCCAGAAAAAATGATTATACTGCAAAACTTACGGAGTTAAACAGTAGGATCGGTTTGATAGATTCTGAACTCGAAAAACTTGGTTCACGGTTAAACCAGTGGGATGTTATTCTTACATCTTCACAACAGATGCTAGAATTAATTAAGGCTGATATCGAACAGTACCGTCATCAGATAACGTCATTAACAGCACAGGCGGATGTTTTTACGCAATGGCAGGAAGAACAGTTGACCCAGCGTGCCGGAGCGAAAGTGTTGGTTGATAATCCTCAGCCCGGGATTGACGGGCCATTGATGAATCTTATGAAAGCACCGAAGGAAACTGAAAAGTTATTGGAGACAGTCCTTGGTGAAAAAATGTATTACTTCATCGCAGAGAACCAGGAGGCCGCAAAAGCTGCGGCGGAGTATCTTTCAAACAGCGCTACTGAAGGATGGGCGGCGTTTATATTACTGGATAGGCTTGAGAAGATAAATATTTTTTCTAATATCTTCGATAATTCGCTTGCCAAAAATATTAAGTGCGATAACAAGTATTTGCCGGTATTAAAATATTTGCTGGGTACGCATTTTAAGGTTGAGCAGGCTGCAGGGACTTTAGTAGAGAACGGGCCGATACTATACGGCGGTACCCTGCCAAAGGATACGGGTGCGTTAAGTATCGCAAGACAGATTGAGGAAGCTAAGCTTTTAAATGAACAGCATACAGCAGCAATTACGGTACTTGAAATACGGCAGGGGATTGTGGAAACTGATATTTCTGTGTTTAACGATTTACTGCACCAGACACGTGTGGAGATAAATAAGATTAACAGTGACCGCATGGTGTTAGTCAGCGAGAAAGCTACGATTTCAGGTGAACTTGAATACCTGGGGAAAGAACTTGATGTTTTCTCAAAAGAAATTTTGCAGAGCGAAGAAAAACAGAGGAACGCAGTTAAACTTTTGGGTACCAATACAGAAAAAATTGATACGTTAAAGGTTGAAGAACAGGCGTTAACAAAGATAGTTTCGGAATTAAAGATAAAACTTGACTCCTTAAAAACTGATGAATTGACATTGTTGAGGGAGACCGGTGAGATAAACGCATCGCTTGTAGCAAATAATGAGCGCCGGCAGAGGTGGAGTAATGAACAGCAGTTTCATCAGCAGGAACATCAGAGGGTTAGGCAAAGTATTGAACGGGCAAACACCGAGATTAACGGCCAGCAGTTGATCATCGAAGAATCAAAAAAAGTTGTTGCGGAGAATGAAGTTGCGATTGTTGAAGTTGATAAACAAATGGCGGTAATCCAGGAATCTATTGCGAGTGCACGTGAAACTGTTAATCAGATGTATAACAAAATGCAGGAGAATGAAAGTAAACTTCGCGGGTTACGCCATGAACGTGAACGCTTGCAGAAAGAGTTGCATAGTGTTGATGTCAACGCAAGTTATACCAAAGGAGAGGTTACGCATATAGTTAATGAGCTTTCAGAAAAATATAATCTCACGCCAGAAACTTGTACCGCATATTTCCAGCCGATAATGCCGAAGGACGGGCAGCCGTTGTATCTTGACGAGATTACAGGGACTGTTGAAAAACTGAGGAAACGCGTGGATTCATTCGGTAACGTAAACCTTGCTGCTCCGGAGGAATACGAGAATCTTAATTCAAGGTATACCTTTCTCGAGGCTCAGAGGCAGGATCTTGTAAAAGCTAAGTCTGACCTCCAGGAAATTATTTTTAAGATTAATACTACGACAAAGGAAAAGTTTAAGGAAACGTTTGATTCGGTACGCGGGCATTTTGTTAATATTTACCGCACTTTGTTTGAAGGCGGAGAGGCGGATCTTGTACTGACAAACGAAGAAAATTTGTTGGAGACCGGTATTGAAATCAAAGCGTGCCCTCCCGGGAAGAAGGTTAAGGAAGTTGTGTCGTTATCCGGCGGGGAAAGTTCTCTAACCGCAATAGCGTTGATGTTCGGGTTGTTTATGGTAAAACCTGCACCGTTCTGTATTATGGATGAAGCTGATTCTGCACTGGATGAATCAAATACACTGAGGTTCATGAACCTGTTACGCGAATACGCAAAGACGTCACAGTTTATTATTATCACCCATAACAAAAAAACTATGGAAGCTGCGGATATATATTACGGGGTTACCAGTGAAGAAGTTGGGGTGACAAAGATTATCAGCGTAAAATTTGTGTCAACTAATAAACAAAAAATGCAGCAGATGGTTACAGAACCTGTTACTGAAGAACCTGTCATAGAGGAACAACAGCAGGTGGTTACGCAAGAACCCGTTCAGGCAGAGCAGCAGGAACAAAAAGATCCGGCTGTTGCATCCAAAGAGTAATGCGTTGATTCTGTGGCAATGACGTTCCCGCGGGTTAGTATCCTCAACACGCCGGTTGATATTGCCGGTGTCAACGATATACTCGGCTATTTCCGGAAGGTAATCGAAGTTAAGGAAAAGGTTTTTGTGGTTACCGCCAACGCGTTGATGATAAACTCTGCATTGAAGGATAAACAACTCGCACAGGCTATTCACGGGGCAAATCTCAGTGTGCCGGATTCAGTAGGTATTATGATTGCCGGTAAACTTTACGGGTATCCCATTAAACAGCGTATTACCGGGATAGACTTGTTAGACAAAATATTTGATATTTCCGAAAAAATGGGTTATTCTGTATACTTAATAGGCGCTACCGCTGAGGTGATAACCGCAGCAGCGGGGAATATTAAAGCAAAGTATCCTGCGTTAAAGATAGCGGGGTTCCGTGACGGGTATTTCAAACCGGAAGATGAAAACAAGGTTGTTGAAGAAATTAATTCTTGTGCACCGCAGTTTTTATTGGCAGGTTTTGGTGTGCCAAAACAGGAGTTGTGGTTGTACCGGTTACGTGAAATATTGAATGTTAATATTATGATAGGTATAGGCGGAAGTTTTGATGTTTTCTCTGGGAAAATACCTAGGGCGCCTATATGGATGCAAAGATGCGGGCTTGAATGGCTTTACCGCCTGTACCGCGAACCCTGGAGAATTTCCAGGATGAAAGATTTGCCTGTTTTCATCTGGAAAGTGGTTGTTGACGTTATTACCGGGAAATATGGCAGGAACGGATAAAATTATGAGGATAGGGTTGTTCTCTGATATACACAGTAATCTTGACGCTCTGGAAACCGTTGTGCGGTTTCTCCGGAACGCAGGGATAAAGGATTTCATTTTTTGCGGAGATATTGTAGGATACGGCCCGCAGCCTAATGAGTGTATTGACATGATCCGCAACCTTCCTAACGTAAAAATTGTTGCGGGTAATCATGACCGTGCGGCGGTGGGGATGAAGGATCCTAACTGGTTCAACCCGGCGGCAAAACATGCAATCACGTGGACCAGTGAAATTTTGACACCGGAAAACAAGGAGTATTTAAAAAGCTTGCCGGAAATGTGGAGTGATGACTTGATAATGATGGTGCATGGAAGCCCGTCATCGCCGATTGATGAGTACTTGCTTGCTTCTGACCGTATGAAGTTTAATATCAGCCATATAAAGAAACAACTTGTATGTTTTGTTGGGCATTCACACGTGCCGTTTCATTATAGGTATGATAGAAATAAGGAGAACGATACTGCGTACCAGGGTGAACTCTCACAAAAAAGCGGGACTACTATGTTTAACCTGGATAAAGTATACAAGCATTTTGTTAATGTCGGTTCTGTTGGCCAGCCAAGGGATGAGGATTGGCGGACGTGTTGTATGGTGTTCAACACTGAAAGCAGCGAAATTTCGTGTTTCCGTGTAGAATACGATGTTAAGAAGGTACAGGATAAAATGCGGGGGTATAAATTACCTGAAGTCCTTATCAACAGGCTTGAATTAGGGCAGTGATGTATTGTATAATAATAAAAGATATCTTCAGGGTTGTGGTGAGAGTCCATAACCGGCGGTGATAGCCCGCGAGTCTCTAAGACAGAACCTGTGAAATTCAGGTGCCGACGGTGTTAACAGTTAAACAGGATAAGGTATTAACTGTGCAGTCCGGATGAAAGAAGATAGGGTGTAAGAACAAGTTCGGTTTATTAATGTAAACCCTGGTGGTATCATAAAGTATGAAACACTAGGGGTTTTTTATTTGGTATGAACACAAACGAAAAGTTTATGTCCTTATGTATAGATTTAGCGGAAAAAAGCGGGGGTAATGTCGCGCCTAATCCCAAGGTTGCTGCTTTGGTAGTAAAAAACGGTAAAATTGTGGGAAAAGGGTATCACCGGTATTGCGGAGGGCCGCATGCTGAGGTTTATGCATTAAAACAAGCAGGTACTGATGCCAGAGGCGCTGATTTGTATGTCAACCTTGAACCTTGCTGTCATACGGATAAACGTACGCCTCCGTGTGTACCACAAATTATAGGTGCCGGGATTAAAAAAGTAGTGGCTGCAATGCCTGATCCTAATGTTAAAGTAAATTGTAAAGGTTTTAGTGTGTTACGTAAAGCCGGGGTTGAGTGCGTTGTTGGCGTGATGCGTGAAAATGCTTGGGAATTAAACAAAATATACATAAAAAATATAACTAAAAAATTGCCGTTTGTTTACCTAAAAACAGCAATGAGTTTGGATGGTAAGATTGCAACCTTCACAAACAACTCTAAGTGGATAACATCGGATCAATCCCGGGACATCGTTCATAAGCTGCGTTCCCGGGTTGATGCTGTGCTTGTGGGGATTAATACAGTACTTGTGGACAACCCGTGGATAACTGCTCATAGTATAGGCGAAAACCCTGTCCGCGTAATTGTGGATCCGCATCTAAAGTGTGTTAAACACTATAACACACTGAATATTTTTAACCATGAAGCAAAAACGGTTATTATCACTAAAAGCACAGGTAATCCTAACTTGAATAATGCTATAAGGCTATCTCGACGTGAAGGTGTTGCCATAATACCTGTAAAGCCTTGTAAATCAAATAAAAACAGGATAAACTTCAAGGATATTGTTAAGAAACTGTTTGAAATTAATGTAAATACATTATTAATTGAGGGTGGAGGCGAGACAAACGCTGCTGCTTTAGAAGATAATGTGGTTGACGAAATGTGGACATTCATAGCGCCAAAGATTGTTGGCGGGCGTAATGCTAAAACGCCGGTGGAAGGCGTTGGGGTGTCTAAAATACAATACGCGCCTATTGTTAAGTTTACCTCTATTGAACGTATTGGGCAGGATATTCTTATTAAATCAAGGTTTTGAAAGGTAATTACTATTTATGTTTACAGGTATTGTAAAACCAGGTATCGTAGTAGGTATTAGTCTTAATAAACTGACAGTTACCTGTGGGTATCAGGATGTTAAGCCCGGGGAAAGTGTTACAGTTAATGGTGTGTGCCTCACGGTTACGGGGCAGGAAGTTAAAGGCGTAAACGATACACATTTGGAATTTGATATTTCTACAGAAACGCTTTCCAGCAGTAACCTCGGTGGATTGGCGCCTGGTGATACGGTGAATACCGAACGCGCGTTATTGCCTACGGACCGTATGGGCGGGCATATAGTTACCGGGCATATCGAAACTACCGCACAGATTGTTAAAGTATCCTCCCTGCCATCCGGGGTTAAGTACGAATTTATATGTCCGGACACTTTTGGGAAGTATCTTGTCCCTAAAGGCAGTATCGCGGTGGATGGGATAAGCCTTACTGTTGTTGATGTGTCTCCAGGTAAGTTCTCTGTTGTGATTATCCCTCATACACTAGAAAATACGGCGTTAAAACGTAAAAAAGCGGGAGATACGGTTAATCTTGAGCCGGACATCCTGATAAAATACCTTGCGAACATTGTAAAACATGATAATACAGACTTTTTTATGAAAAAAGAGCTTACATGGGATAAACTTAAAGACGAAGGGTTTCTATGAAAAAAAATGGTACTAATGTATTTGCAACAACCGAAGAAGCGGTTGAAATTTATAGGTCAGGCAAACCGTTGATTGTTACCGATGATCCCGGCCGCGAGAATGAAGGCGATATTATTGTTGCTGCGGAGAAGGTTACCCCTGGATCCATCAACTTTATGGCAAAAAATGCACGCGGCCTTATCTGTATCGCAATCACCGGGAATAGGCTTGATGAACTACGGATCGGTCAAATGGTTGAACATAACACCGAACACCGTGATGCTGCGTTTACCGTATCAATCGATGCAAAACACGGGGTTACCACCGGGATTTCGGCGTATGACCGCGCAAAAACTGTGCACTCATTAATATCCTCAAAGTCAAAACCGTTAGATTTTGTGAAACCCGGGCATATATTTCCGTTACGTTACCGGGAAGGCGGGGTACTTGTCCGCGCGGGGCATACTGAAGCTGCGGTTGACCTCTCAAAACTTGCGGGGTTATACCCTTCAGGCGTTATCTGCGAGATTATGAATGATGACGGTACAATGGCACGGATGCCGCAGCTTGTAAGGTTCGCTAAAAAGTTTGGGCTAAAAATTACGACAATCTCAGAGCTTATCACTTACCGCAGGAATAACGAAAAACTTATCCGGCGTGTAGCGGAGAGTAAGTTACCTACGAAGTACGGTGAGTTTAATATATGCGTATATGAAGATGTATTAAAGAAAGAGCATCATGTTGTATTACAAAAAGGGAATGTTCGCGGGAAACATAATGTCCTTGTCCGTGTGCATTCAGCGTGCCTCACGGGTGAAACGTTTCATTCAACACGGTGTGATTGCGGGGAACAACTGGATAAAGCTATGGGTATGGTGAACTCCGCGGGATGCGGGGTGATACTTTATATGCACCAGGAAGGGAGAGGGATTGGGTTGATGAATAAGATACATGCCTACCGCCTCCAGGATAAAGGGTATGATACCGTCGAGGCTAACCTAAAACTAGGCTTCCCGGCTGACTTGCGGGAGTACGGGATTGGGGCACAGATTCTTTGTGATCTTGGGTTGAGTTCAATTAATCTTATAACTAATAACCCGCGTAAAATCGCGGGGCTATCGGGTTATGGGTTAAAAATTAATGCACGGGTGCCGTTAGAGATCGTGCCGAAGACCGAACTAGCAAAAAAGTATCTTAACACAAAAAAACAAAAACTCGGGCATATGTTAAAGTTGGAACGTTAATAAGGTTTACATTCAGTATTATATAGTATAATTTATTGTTTAGTTAACATTTGAATTTAGGATTAGGAGGAAGGATTTGGTATGTCAAAACTAGCATTGTTAGGCGGGGAAAAAGCGGTTAAGACGTCTCCATTACCGCCGGAGATGACGAAGTGGCCTATAATCAATAAAGAAATGGAAGATAATGTACTTGACGTCCTGCGCCGCGGTGCAATGTCAGGTTCGGATGTAACAAAAAAGTTTGAGGATGAGTACGCGAAGTGGCATGGGATGAAGTACGCGGTTGGCGCGAATAACGGTACCGCAGCGCTGCAGTGCGCATACTACGGTGCGGGGATCGGGGTGGGTGACGAGGTTATCTGCCCGTCAATCACATACTGGGCGTCATGTTTATCGTTGTACTCACTCGGTGCGACAGTTGTTTTTGCGGATATTGACGCTACTACATTATGCCTGGACCCAAAAGATTTTGAACGTAAGATCACAAAAAAAACTAAGGCTGTGATCGTAGTGCATTATATCGGATACCCGGCTGAGATGGACGCTATACTCGCAATTGCGAAGAAGCATAAGGTTAAAGTTATTGAGGATGCTTCACACGCTCATGGGTCGTTGTACAAAGGAAAAATTGTTGGTTCATTTGGTGATGCATCCGGGTTTTCCTTAATGTCGGGTAAAGCGTTTGCTATCGGTGAAGCCGGGATTATGTTGACAGATGACCGTGAGATTTATGAACGCGCAATTACGTTCGGGTTCTATGAACGGCATAAGGAGTTAACGATTGATTATTTAAAAGCTGGGAAAGGTATTCCCTGGGGCGGGTATAAGTACCGTATGCACCAAATGTCAGCAGCCGTGGGATTAGCGCAATTAAAGAAGTACGGTGCGGAGACCGCGGAGATTGATAAAGCAATGAATTTTTTCTGGGATCGTCTCTACGGCGTTCCGGGTATACACGCGCATCGCCCGGTAAAAGGTTCCGGGTCAACTATGGGCGGGTGGTATAATGCCCGTGGGTTGTACCGCAAGGAAGAAATTGATGGGTTGTCAATTTCACGTTTTTGTGAAGCACTCCGTGCGGAAGGGTTTCCTTCTCACCCGGGATGTAATAAAGCGTTACACGTGCATCCGTTGTTTAATACTATCGATGTTTACGGGCATGGTAAGCCTACACGCATAGTTAATAACGATAAGTCTGTTATCCAGCCAATAGGGTCTTTACCTGTAGCGGAAGGGTTACAGTCAAAGGTGTTCTCGATACCGTGGTTCAAAAAGTTTAATGAAAAAATCTTGGTTGAATACGCTGATGCCGTAAAAAAAGTTGTTGATAATCATAAAGAGTTACTGAAAGATGATAAGGGTGATCAGGATGAAGCTGGTGGCTGGGGGTTGACGTTCAAATTTTAGGAAAGGGGATATAACAAATGGTAAAAACTTTTTCCGGTGATTTAGTAGCAAAAAATAAAAAGTTCGCGGTTGTTGTTGCGAGGTTCAATGAGTTTATTACATCAAAATTGTTGTCAGGTGCAGTGGATTCACTTACCCGCCACGGGGTTAATGATAAAGATATCGATGTGTTTTGGACTCCGGGATCGTTTGAGATACCGTTAATTGCGAAGAAGGCTGCGGAAACTAAGAAGTACGACGCTATCGTATGCCTTGGCGCAATCATTAAAGGCGATACGCCTCATAATGAGTACATCGCTGCGGAAGTATCAAAAGGTATTGCGCAGATAGCGCTTGAGAAAGGTATACCCGTAACCTTTGGGGTATTGACAACGGATAATCTTGAACAGGCAATTGAACGTGCGGGAACTAAGGCAGGGAATAAGGGTTCTCAGGCTGCGGATAGCGCGATTGAACTGGTAAATTTATTGGAACAAATGGGGAAGTAAGTATTTTACATGGGTAGCCGTAGGGACGCGCGGGAGTGCGCGTTACAGATTGTTTATCTAATAGACGTGTGTGATATCGAACTTGAAGAAGCGATCAAGTGCGTGTTTTCATTTCATCAAAATCCGGAGAATACAACGCATGTTATGGATCAGAAAACAGTTGATTTTACTGTGTCAATCGTTAAAGGTACGGTTGAGAATATGGAACTCATTGATAAATGGATACGCAAATACGCGGTAAACTGGGAGATTGAACGTATGGCTACCGTGGACCGGTGTATCCTGCGGATGGCAATCTGTGAATTTATGACTTTGCTTGATGTGCCTATAAATGTTGTGATTGATGAAGCGGTTGAACTTGCGAAAAAGTTTTCTACTAATGATTCCAGTAAGTTTGTCAACGGTATTCTCGATAAAGTGAAGGCTGTACGCGGGAGTAAACCCGAAGATAAGGTTGTTATTGATAACGGTACAATAAATGGGCAGCAGTGATATACAAAAACATATTGAATTGTTACGCAAAAAAATACGTGCGGCGGATCATAAGTATTACATCCTTGACCAACCCGATATTTCGGACAAAGAATATGATGCACTGCTTGAAGAACTACGTTCCCAGGAAACTAAATACCCGCAGTTTTTAACCCTTGATTCTCCAACCCAGCGCGTTTCCGGAGGGGTATCACAGGAGTTCAAGCCTGTTACCCACGCGAAGGGTATGCTTTCACTCGATAATACTTATAATATTGACGAAATCCGTGCGTGGTTTACCCGCGTAAAAAATGGCTTACCTGCTAACACCAACCCTGTCTTTGTGATTGAACATAAGATCGACGGGCTTAGTTGCGCGTTGACTTACGAGTCAGGGAAGTTATTTTCAGCTGCAACCCGCGGGGATGGCGTTACCGGTGAGGATGTTACGCTTAATTTAAAAACTGTACGCAGCGTACCTCTTGTTCTTTCCGGTAGTCAAACACCGGTTCCCGAAGGTAAACTGGAACTCCGCGGGGAGGTTTATATAAACAAAAAAGAGTTTCTGGGGATAAACGAACAATTAAAAAACCAGGGTGATACTCAATTGTTTGCAAATCCAAGAAACGCTGCGGCTGGGTCGTTACGCCAAAAAAACCCGGAGGTAACTGCGCAGCGGAAGCTTAGGATACAAGTACATTCTTTCGGTAATATAGAAGACAGTAAGTGTAACCCCGCAAGCCATACAGAATTCTTGCGTATGTGCACATCCTGGGGGTTGAAGGTTGTGGATGATTATAAAATATGTAAAACTGTTGAGGATATAGAAAAACAGTGTTTGTATTGGCAGGAACACCGGGATGAACTCCCATACGAAATTGATGGTATGGTTATCAAGATTGATGACTTCACGCAACGCGGGATCCTTGGGGAAACAATGAAGTCACCGCGCTGGGCGGTAGCGTATAAATTCCCTGCAAAACAGGGGACCACAGTACTTAATGACGTTAAATTCCAGGTTGGCCGTACTGGCATCATCACGCCGGTAGCAAAACTTTCCCCTATCAAAGTCGGGGGAGTGACAATCTCGAATGCAACCCTGCATAACTTCGATGAAATTAAGAGGTTAGGTATAAAAATCGGGGATAAAGTTTTGATTGAACGCGCAGGGGATGTTATCCCTAAAGTTATTAAAACATTAGGTAACGGGTCAAAAAATACGCAGAAGATCGTTATACCTTCAAAATGCCCTGAATGTAATGGAGTTATAGTTAAAGAAAAAGAGGAGGAGGTTGCCTACCGGTGTATCAATCCGTCATGTCCCGCGCAGATTGAAGCACGGGTTATTCATTTTGCTAAACGTGAAGCCATGGATATCGAAGGGTTCGGTGATGCTGTGGCAGTACAGCTTGTCCGTAAGGGTACGGTAAAAACGTTGGCAGATATTTATTACCTGAAAAAACAGGATTTTCTTATGCTTGACCTTTTCGCTGAGAAAAAAGCTGAGAATATTGTTAATGCCATAACACAGAGTAAAACTCAGCCGTTATCACGTTTACTTTTTGGGCTTGGGGTTCGTCATGTCGGGGAAAAGGTTGCGCAGGTGCTTGCTGAGAGGTATGGGAATATGGAACGCTTAACCGCAGCGTTACCTGAAGAGTTGAGCGCAATACCGGATATCGGGCCGGTGATTGCCGGGACGTTATGTGCGTTCTTCAGTGCACCCGAAAATATTGTGCTAATCAATAAACTACGTACTGCGGGGTTAAGGATGGATGAACCAAAAAAAGTTGTCTCCGCTACAGAAACGCTGTTTACCGGTAAAACTGTAGTATTTACCGGTGAGCTCACAAAGTTCAGCCGTACTGACGCAGAGGATATTATTAAGCAGTTAGGGGGGAAAGCGGTATCGTCGGTATCAAAGAAAACTGATTACGTTGTTGTCGGGGATAATCCCGGGGGTAAGTATGAGAAAGCGAAGTTGTTAGGAGTAAAGATATTAACGGAAGAAGAGTTTGTTAAGTTAAAGAATAAAGAAGGGTAAGTAGTAGCTATGGTGAATGTGTATTTCATAAAAATTAGTGAACTTGAAAAAATCGGTGAATTAATAAATACTGCAGGGATCGCGGATACTATACATGAAGGCGACCTCACTGCCCTAAAAGTACATTTTGGTGAGAAAAATAATAAAGGATACTTAAAACCTGAATTTATAAAACCTGTGGTTGATACGGTTAAACATTTGAAAGCGCAGCCGTTTCTTACCGATGCATGTACGATATACGTTGGCCAGCGCGCTGTTGCGCCGTCTCATCTTACAGTCGCGCATGAGCATGGGTTTAGTTATGATACCTACGGGTGTCCCGTAATTATTGCTGATGGTTTACGCGGGAATTCGTATGTAGAAGTACCGGTTAACCTCAAACATTTTAGGAATGTAAAAGTTGCGCATGATATTCATTATTCCGATTCTATGGTTGTGTTAAGCCATTTAAAGGGGCATGAGATCTCGGGGTTTGGCGGGGCAATAAAAAACTTGGCAATGGGCTGCGCAGCACGCGCGGGGAAGTATGAGATGCACAACGATCTTAAACCTGAAGTTGATACAGCGCTGTGTACCAGTTGCAAAAGCTGTGTTAAATGGTGTCCCGCTTCAGCGATTGAGATGAAACCAAACTCAAACGGGAAGGTTAAGGCGTTTATCGATCCAAGAAAATGTATTGGCTGCGGAGAGTGTATCCTTGCTTGCGGGAAGTATAAAGCTATCAGTATAAAATGGTCGGAATCTGTTACCAACTGCCAGGAAAAAATGGTGGAGTATGCCTGTGGTGCTGTAAAAAATAAGCGTATGTTTTATATTAACTACATAAACTTTGTTACAAAGTTCTGTGATTGTTACCCTACAAAAGAAGGGCCGGTTGCGCCGGATGTCGGTATCCTCGCAGGGACGGATCCCGTGGCAGTTGACCTCGCAGCGATTGAGGTTCTAAACAAAACCGTGGGGTATGATTTTTTTAACAAAATATGGCCTGAGATTAACTGGAAACATAATATTGAGTATGCAACTAAATGCGGGCTCGGTAGCGATAAGTATGAACTTAAAATATTATAAATATCTTATCTTGCAATAACAACCGTACCCGAAGCTAACTGGCCTTTAACTACGTATTGGTAGATATATACGCCATTCTCAACGTATTCGCCATTACTGTTTTTGCCGTCCCACATATCTGTATCTGTAAGTATGCGGATTAGCATATTGGAAATGTTATAAACCCGTATTTCTTTACTTTCAGTACTATCAGCTGAGATGCTTGTGAAATAGTTTTGTAATCCGTTGAACATAGCATAATCATTTTTACCGTCGCTATTTGGTGTAATAACTTTTTCTTTAGGGGCATAGTCTCTTGCGGATAGTTCAATATTTTTTACAGGGAATACGCCGAATAAAGTCAGGTGATTCACGGTTGCAGAGATAACGTTAGTGTCAGTATCTACTTTCCCGCCGAGGTATCGCCATTCGTTACCGTCATGCCAGAAGATACCAAGGTTGTGTTCATCCGTGTTTGTAGAATCAACTAACCCGTCATTGTCAAGGTCAAAGTACAGGAAGTTGAGTGTTATAGGCTTGTCAAAAGTAGTGGTACCGTTGGTAGTAGTAATTTCGTAGGCAGCAACCGGTAAGACATTATTTCCGTCTACTAAATAATTGTTTTCAATCCACGGGACAGTACGGATATCGCGTTGCGTTAATACAAACTTTGTGGTATCATAAACTACACCCAAAGGAATTATTATCTTTGCGTCTCCGTCTTGAGGGTTACCGTCAATAAGTTTAATAATTCCGCCGTATGTATTAATTACTTTTTCGCTGCTGGAACCTAATTTTATAGACTGTAGGTCGCTGTAACTATCCCAGCCGTTATCGTCAATCGCGCCGATACAGTACTCTACTTCTTTAACAGCACTCGTGAGTTTATCAGCGGGAATATCGCCGGTATAGGTATTGCCTTCAGAATTGTTTGTGTACACGTTCTGCCATTCGTTCCACGAAGTGCCATCGTTCAGGCGGTAACGTATATATACTTCTGTAACTTCCGTGGCGCTGCTGGGGGTTACTTCGCATGAAATGTTTATGTTGTCGTTATGTATACCAACAATACTCAATGTCGGAGTATACGCGATCACTGGGCCGGTGATAGTGTTACTACTGTTGTTTACCGTAACACGTATGGTTTTTGGCAGGGCAACGGAAGTGTTATTATACGCTTCTACCTGGAACGTATACGGCCTGCTGGTAACTGTCAAACCGTTATTATCTTTTCCGTCCCACTGCGCGCTGTGTTGCCCGGTTGACTGCGATACAGAGTTTAGGATAGTACGGACTAATTCGTTGTTGTTCAATATTTTAAGCGTTATATTTGCGGTATCGGATAACGTGTAGTTAACTGTAATTGCATCGTTAACGCCATCGCCGTTCGGGGAAAAAATGCCGCTGCTGGGTAATACCGATATGTTACTTATCGTTAGCCCTGTTGCGTTGATATTGTATCTGAACGTATACATTGTGTCAGCTGCGGACCAGTTACCTTTATTATCCCGCGTGCGTATACGCAAGTAGTAAACACTGCCGTTTGCGACCGGGGTTGTTACTTTATAAGTATTATCAGTTTGTACATTCGAAGTTCCCGGGTCGCCGTTAGGTTCGGTACCCCAGTATACGCTATAACCGTATACACCACTGGCTAGGTCGCTTGCTCCAGCCCATTCAAAATACGCAATCGTGCTGATACTTTGCGCAATATTGTTAGGTAAACTTACAGCTTTTGTTTCGTCACTCCATGCGGAACAGGTGGTTGGGTTTACCGGGGGGAGTGAGTCTGGTTGGTCTATGTAGAACACGCGTGATGTGCTCCAGCCACTATCATTTTCTGCACCGTCAACAGCGCTTATCCGCCAGTAATATGTACCATTATGAAGTGTTGAAGAATGTATGTACTGTGAATTCGTTAATGACAGTAGTTCAATTTCAGGGTCACTAAAATCGTTGGTTTTGTCTACTTGTAAGGAGTACATTACACCGCTTGGGTCAGTAACGGTATCCCAGTCGAATGCGATGTTTGTCACTGAAGTAAGTGTAACACTGTTCGTCGGGGTTGCTAAGGCAGGTACTAGCGGAGGAGTGGTATCCCCAGCGATAGCAAAGTTTAACCCCAAACTTATCCAGTTGGTAGTTGCTGCTACAACAGTAAATTGTTTGCTGTTATTCAAAAATCCAGTGGATGATACTGTGAGAGTATAACTACCCGCAGCGGTATCGGTGATTGTGTATAACCCGTTTGCGTCAGTATACGCAGTATTTACTGCTGCACCGGTGAGGTTGCATTTTGCACCGGCAATCCTATTACCCGCAACATTGCCTAATGCGTTACTGGCATTATAAACATAACCTTTAACTACAGTCTGTACCACGGGGACTGGTTGTACTGTGATAGCTAGTGATACTATATTATCCGCAGGGCCGCCTTGGTCGCTAAACCATACCACGGTAGTGCCGTCCTGGACTAGATTAAAGTATTCGGTGTATTTAGTTGATACAGTAACTATTGGTGCTTTTAGTATAAATGTAAACCGTCCCGTACCATTTGCCGCGGTTGTTGCGTTAACCGCTGTAGGACGGGAGGAAGAAAGCCAGTCCGTTGAATTGTAGAACGAACTTGCGCGGTTACGCGCTTGCGTAGTACCTAACCGCGTACTTGATGTCCATGAGGCTGTTCCTGAGTTTGTATACTCAATATATGCTTGTGCAGTAGTGCCACTGATCATTGTTGCGGGAAAACTTTTGGTTACATACGTTGCTTTATAAGCCGGGGTGGTTGTACTTTCTGTACAGGGAATTTTTGTTAGACCAAAATATGATTGTATCCCGTTAGTGACACTGGATGCAATTTTTTCCTGCCCTGTACTGGAACGCAGGATCGCAGCTTCTGTGGTATGGTCGTGAAACAATGCTTCCTCTAAACATCCCGGGGCGGTGAGGCCGCTGAGTACATACAAATTCTTGCCAAACCAGTCAATGCACCCGCTTCTATTGGATAGTTTCATGCATGCAACAAGTTCAGGCTGTACTTTTTTGCAGATAGCTATATCCGACGCTTTGGAGGTTGCGTTATAGAATGTTGCGATCCCGGCTGCTGCGCTTGTACACCCGCCTTTGTACGCGTTGGTGTGCATACTAATAAACGCGTTCGCACCCCAGGTGTTGGATTGCGTAGGTACGCCGTCAAATGCCTGAAGGACTTTTGTGGTATGGCCTTTTGCTTGTAACTTTGTCGCAGCTTTATTTGCGCATAATAAGGCGTACTGCGCTTCGTTCCCGCCGCCACAGACAGAGTTATTGGTTTGGTTGCTGGGATTAAGGAATATTTTTTTTGCGGTGCATAGTTGCGGGGATATAAACAGTGTTGCTAATGATAATGTTAATAACCAGGGTTTAAAAATATTGTTTTTCATAGATATTATTTCTCCCTCAATACGCTTAGCATAATTTTGCCGGTACTGTGGTCGGTATATATAACCGACTTGCTATCCGGTGC
This sequence comes from Elusimicrobiota bacterium, assembly GCA_041658405.1. NCBI lineage: Bacteria > Pseudomonadati > Elusimicrobiota > Elusimicrobiota bacterium. Next base: position 3,352 of record JBBAAG010000040.1, on the reverse strand, counting down.
AATCGCGGGGTAAAGACGTATCTGCCCGTCAGCCGGGAGTATTACTTTTTCACGGTTTGTATTATCCGCACTAATAATATAAAACGCTGAATCAGTATAATCATACCCGTCGTTTGTTGCAATACAAAACATTATGCGGTTACTGTCCGGCATCCATGTGCCGTCAAATCCTTGCCCGCAATCTAGTGTTTTTAGTGTATCAAGCGAGGTTATATACAGGTGTACTGCAGCACCTACGTTGTTGTGATACAAAAACTTTGTTCCATCCGGAGAAAGTTTTACGCCGTATGCAAGGTCGTTCTCGCCGTTATGCACAACAGTTTTGCGGTTGGTACCGTCAGTATCAGTTACGCTTATCCCGTTATCATCTTCTATGATAAGTTTAGTACCATCGTGTGTCTGGGTTATTGCGTTGGCGTTAAGATCCTCGTTTGTTATTATAGAAGGTGCGTATTTCATACCGGCCTGAGCTATGAGTTTTGTTGACTGCTGTAGTTTTCCATTGGAAGAGTAAACTATGCCTTTACTTTCGGAATACCCGGGTAATGCTACCCAGTCAACGCCAGAAATTACACTTATTTTTTTGCCGGTACTTACTTCTGCTACCTTCACCGCACGGGAGTCTATGCGCCCCATAGTGTCAAGTGTATTCGCGCGGTAAATTATTGATTTGCTGTCCGGTAACCATGCCGCACGGAAACCCGCAGCGGGTTCATCAGTAAGTTTTTGTATTACCGTACCGTCAAGGTTCATTACATACAGGCCGTTATAACTGGACTTGCTGAAAGAAATTTTTGTGCCGTCCGGGGAAAATACCGCACCCATACAGTATTCGTTACCTGAAGTTAACGGAATAGTTTTAGTAAGTTCTAGTGCAAACGACGAGGGTGCGGCGGGTAATAATAATAATGCTGTAATAGCGGATAGAGTCATGACAATTTTATTCAATGTGTACATCCTCCTAAACATATCAAAAAATATAATTAATACATTTTACATAATTAGTATGACGAAGAAAACCAGATTATTGTTCCCTGAAATATTTTTGCTTAAAATTATACATATAAGTATAATATTCAAAAGGTTAACAATAAAAAGTTGTATTTTTTAAAATTGAATTGAATGAAAGGAACAGTATTGTTTATGGACAAAAAGTTCGCGCTTATTAGTGTGTCAGACAAAACCGGGGTTGTAGCGTTTGCTAAAGAATTAACCGCACTGGGGTACAACATAATCTCAACCGGCGGGACGGCGAAAGAGTTAGCGGCTAATTCTGTGGCAGTTACAAAGATTGATGACGTTACGGGCTTCCCTGAAATCCTTGATGGGCGTGTGAAAACGTTGAACCCGCGGATATTCGGGGGGATACTCGCGAAACGTAATGACAAACATTTAGCTGAACTTGCGAAGCATAAGATCGCGCTGATTGATGTTGTGGTATGCAACCTTTACCCGTTTGAGAAAACTGTTTCAAAATTAGGGGTTAGTGAAGCTGATGCTGTTGAGAATATTGATATTGGAGGGGTAACACTTTTACGTGCAGCAGCAAAAAATTTTGAGTCCGTTACTATTGTGTGTGACGCAGGGGATTATATTGAAACATCAGAACTTTTAAAATCAGGGAAGCTTGACCGTGAGTACCGCAAAAAATTAGCGGCAAAAGCATTCCGTCATACTGCGTACTATGATTCGGTTATTAGCAGTTACTTCACCGAAAATAATGTTATTCCGTCTGAGATAGCAATCGGTATCAAACGCCAGGCGAAACTGCGTTACGGTGAGAACCCTCATCAGGAAGGTGCGTTATACAAAATATCAGCCGGGGTGGGGTTAATGAGTAACGGCGTGGCTGATGCTGTGCAACTGCAAGGGAAAGAGTTGTCATTCAATAATTACCTTGATCTGGAAGCTTCATGGAGTATTGTAAATGAATACGAAGAACCTGCCTGTGTGATCGTAAAACATAACAACCCGTGTGGTGTGGCAGTTGCTAAAAGCCTTAAATCCGCGTACTTATCAGCATTACTCTGCGACCCTGTATCCGCGTTTGGAGGAATTCTGGGGTTTAACCGTGAAGTAGATGCTGCAACTGCGGAAGAAATTATTAAGATATTCGTAGAATGCGTTATTGCTCCAAAGATTGATGGCGCTGCAAAAACCGTATTTGCAAAGAAAAAAAATTTACGTGTACTGGAACTCGCGTTACCAAAAAAAGATGTACATAAACTTATAGATTATCGGCTGATCTCCGGAGGGATGCTGGTACAGGGGAAGGATACGTTGATCGGGCTTGATGACCTGAAAGTTGTTACTAAACGCCAGCCGACAAAAGAGGAACTCGATTCACTAAAATTCGCGTGGGTTGTCAGTAAAAACGTTAAATCCAACGCCATAATCCTTTCAATGGGTACCCAAACCATTGGTATTGGTGCGGGACAGATGTCAAGGATTGATTCATTAAATATTGCGGTATCAAAAATGAGTCAAATTGATAAAATGTCAGTACAGTATCCGGTCTCACAGCCGGTAGTGTTGGCATCAGACGCGTTTTTCCCGTTTGATGATGTTGTCCGTGCAGGAGCAAAATCAGGGGTGAAAGCTATTATCCAACCCGGTGGGAGTATCAATGATAAGTTGTCAATCGATGCATGCGATGAACTTGGGATTGCAATGGTATTTACCGGTATACGGCATTTCAGGCATTAATTTAATGGGTTCCCGGGGTTATAAAATACACAAAATATTCGTGTACGTACTTCTACTTCTTGTATTTTTGTGTATTACTGTTAATGCTGAAGATATATGGGAATATCCGTATCCCGGAGTTAAGTATCTTCACCGTACAACCACGGAGCCGTTTGATATCTACGCCGTGGTTATTGACTTAAACAATCCTAACCTCGAGTTTTATGTAACTCCTGAGCCTGAAAAACGTTGTCAAGTATCAACGTTTGCGGACCTGCAAAAATGCGTGGTCGCAGTAAACGGCGATTTTTTTAAACTCCACGAGACCACTGCGAATGCTAAGTATCCGTTTTATTCAGCAGCCGGGCTGTGCGTGTCAAACGGTATACAGTGGACTACCTGTAATTATGAATACGGTAAGCCCAGCCGGAAAACATACACGCTTGTGATTGATTCCATGAACCATACGAGCCTAGTTCCTATACTAAAAAATAAACCTGACAACTGCGGAGAGGGATGGAATATTGTTTCCGGGAAGCCTGTTATAGTTACCAGCGGAACTTTAGCTGCGATACAAACATATAACGGCAGTAACCTCGCTCAACGTCATCCTCGTACTTCCTGCGGGGTGTCACAGGATGGGAAACAGTTGATCCTCGCGGTAGTG
>JBBAAG010000039.1 GCA_041658405.1 Elusimicrobiota bacterium | reverse complement strand
TTAGGGTATTTATTATACCCGGTTTTTGTTTTTCGCGCCACAGGGGGTACCCCCTGTGATGGTACTAGTTCCTTAATAGTTAATTAGGTACCTAACTTGAGGTCACTATCGCTGAGAAATTGGGAAGACAGTTGGTAGACAAATATCATGTAAGACTATTTATTAGTGGCGGATCATAGGGATCTGATGATTCTCCCATAAACCAGGTTCTGATGGCGTCTAATGACCTCCATTTTTTTATTCCGTCGTGAACAATTCCTGTTTTGACTTCTCTCAAACATTTAGTAGAATATCCATGTTCCGTCGTAATGTTCTTACTGTAATATTGTTATTATCAATATTGATACTTTTTGAATGGAACTATTTAAATGAAATACATTGTTGCAATTGCGATTTCAATTTTAACACTTTTAGTATTATTTCTTACCCCAATCTATTGTATAGAGTTTGAGTGGTCTAAAGAGACAGGTTTTTGGGAAAATAGCAGTCAACACACAAACAATTCCAGCAGTTATTCTGTAGAACGTGACAGTCGGATCCCCGAAGGATGGACGGGCAGTATTCCTATAACTAATCCAACCAAAGCAAACTGTTGGGGCCCAAACATGCTTATAGATTCCAGTGGAACACTACATCTAGTTTGGTCCGATAAAAGAAGTGATATATATAGAATATATTACAAAAAGAGTATGGATGAAGGTAGGACATGGACTGACGATGTTGTACTCAGCAACACAGATGGGGACGCATATTGGCCTAAACTGGGATATGATGGAAATTCAATACTTCATCTTGTGTTTTATGAATATGACAGAATAGGTGAGTATGCAGATGTTTACTACAAGAAAAGCGAGGATTTTGGGAATAACTGGAGTAACGAATACAAAATATCAGCAAGTAGTGAAGTATCAAGGTTACCAGATTTAGTAGTATTAGGAAGTACGGTTTGCATAGTACGAGAGAAACAGGGTGATATTTATTTCCAGAAAAGCGTCAATAATGGTAACACATGGTTGTCATTAATTCGAATAACAACAACAACTATTCGAGGAGAAATACCAATTATCGTAAGTACAAGTCCAACAACATTACATGTGTTTTATAGAGAAAGACAAGTCTATACAGATTCATTATTCAAAACATATTATACCAGAAGCGACGATGGTGGAACGAACTGGACACATGGACAGTATATTCTAAACTCAACTTCTTATACCTACCCCTCATGTGCAACAATGAAAGGGAATACAATATTTTTATTATATCTAGAAGAATCGAGAATAAAAAATGTAGGAAGTGATTCTTTTGAACTAAATAGAGAACTAGTGTTTATTAAAAGTATTAACGGTGGATTAAATTGGGGAAACGCAAAATATTTGTCAGAAAAAAACTCTTATGGAGATTTCTCTTCACTCTTGGTAGATAACTATGAGTTACACGTAGTGTGGGGAATGGCGAGGTTTTATCGAAAAAGTATAGATGATGGCGAAACTTGGAGCAAAACTCAAAGGTTATCATACGACTATGGTTCGAACAACGATGCAGTTACGTCTTTTAAAAAGAGTCAGGATAATAAGATATATCTTATACGATCAGCTTCAAATGCAAGTTGGAATAACCATAACATTTGTCTTCAAATATATGATACATTGGTTCGTCCAATTGGCAAACCGTCAAAACCAAAATATCATCATACGTATTTAGATTCAACGATAAGGGAAATTGGATGGTTTTGGGACAAGGGGACAATAGATGAGTCTGTCTATCCAATAACTGGATACAGTAACCAAGTGAAAGAAATACAGGGTAATATCATTGATCCTGCTAATTTTGGTGAAACAGTATTATCATGTAAGAATTTAAATCCCAATGTCACGTATTGCACTCGAACCCGTGCATTGATGGGTAATGGTTATTACACCGAATGGTCAGACTGGAGCGATGATGTCGTAATGGAAGAAAATACATTAGCAAATTTGGTAGTGTATCCAAATCCATTTAATCCTACTAAAGACAAATCTATTACTTTCGATAATTTATATACGTACGAAAAAGTACCATTATTTATATATACAATAACCGGTGATCGTGTATGGAATGGAGAAAAACCGTATGGTATTAATAGCGATAACATTTTGTGGGATGGTAAGAATATAAATGGGAACAATGTCTCTTCAGGAATCTATCTATACAAGATATATTCATACTCAAACAAAAGATATAAATATGGGAAAATTGCTGTTATAAAATAAATTGATAAATCTATTAAAATAGTGAGATAGTCACTGTTATGTTGACAGATCGAATTGTAAAACCCCTTACACACCCTCTCCCCTAAACCAGTTTCTGATGGCATTTGCGGCAGGAGATCCATCGCGTTATAAAAACCTTAAGTGAACTAAGTCAACCCCGTCCCCTCCCGAATTTGCTATAATACCTATAATAATAAATCCCTAAAATGGGTATGAAGGAGTAAACATAAAAATGGCAAAACTTAAAGCGGCAGTCATAGGGACCGGTATCTTCGGGGAAAACCATGTTGACGCGTACGCGTCCGACCCAAGGATCAGCGGCGTGCTGGTGTGCGACCTCGATGCAAAACGCGCGAAAGCTGTTGCGAAAAAGTACGGGTGCGAGTACACGACCAGCAGTAAAGACGTTGCAGCAGATCCCGACATAAAAATCGTTAGTATCGTGACGCCCGACTTTGCGCATCGTGATCTTGCAATACAGATGGCAAACGCAGGAAAAAATGTTTTGATAGAAAAACCGTTAGCTACTTCTGTAAAAGATGCGAAGGATATTATCCTTGCGGTTAAGAAAAACGGTGTTAAGATGATGGTGGATTTTCATAATAGATGGAATACGCCGGTATATAATGCAAGAAGACAGGTTGATCACGGAGACCTCGGCCGTCCCGTAATGGCATACGCTAAACTCAGTGACCGGATTGAGGTTGCGACTAAATGGTTTAAATGGTCCGCGAAGTCCGGCCCGCACTGGTTTTTGTTTCCGCATCTCGCAGACCTTGTATGCTGGTTGATGAAGGATAAAGTTGTTAGCGTGTATGCTAGCGGTGTTAAGAATGTACTAAAAAGTAAAGGGATCGATACGTACGATGCTGTGCAGGCAATTATTAAGTTTGAACACAGTTTCGCAACAATTGAATCTTCATGGATACTGCCACCCGCATGGCCAAACCTCTGCGAGTTCGCGGTTTCACTGCATGGTACCAAAGGACGGGTGGAGATAGATCTTAGCGACCAGTGTTACCGCGTTGCTGATAGCAAATCATACTCACGCCCGTTTATCATAGGGAAAGAAAGTATTCATGGTGAAACCGTTGGGTTCGTACCGTTACCGATAAAACATTTTATTACCTGTGTAATTGAAAACAAAACGCCGGTGGTATCCCCGGAAGATGCGTTGTTGAACGTAAAAATATTGGAAGCAATTGTAAAATCATTATCAACCGGTAAAGTAGTTAAAGTTTGAGATTTCCGCTAATATAAATTATACTTTAAGATTAATAAGTAGGAACTTTTAAATGGTTAGTTTGTAGTGGCTTAAAAAAATAGTTGGAGGTGTAATGGTTGTGCAAAAACAGCGGACTATAGAAAAAGAAATTTCGTTCTCAGGAACGGGGTTGCATACGGGGAATGTGTGTAATCTGGTTTTTAAACCTGCGCCTGTGAATTCCGGGATACAGTTAGTACGGACAAAACGAGGGCAAAGTGTGCAAGTAATAATATCTCCGGATAATGTCAGGGATGTCAGCCGTGGTACCACTATCGGTGATGAGGATAATCATATTCATACTACGGAACATATCCTCGCCGCGATCTCGGGATTGGGAATTGATAATATTATTGTCGAGATAGACTCCAGTGAAGCTCCCGTAGCGGATGGTTCAGCATTACCATTTGTTATGCTGCTTGAGAAAGCCGGGATTGTTGAACAGGAAGCTGAAAAATGTTTTCTTACCATCAATAAACCCGTAGAGTTTTCTAATAATGATGTTCATATCATTGCAATACCTTCTGATGAATTAAGAATTTCATGTACTGTGGATTATCGTCATCCGCTGGTTAACAGCCAATATTTTTCTGTAGCTATCAATCCGGAAACGTTCAAACGCGACCTTGCTCCTGCAAGAACGTTTTGTTTTGATTATGAAATTGAAACATTGAAGAAAAAAGGGTTGGCAAAAGGCGGGTCTTTGGATAACGCTATAGTTATTGGCCGTGATCGTATACATTCAAAAGAAGGGTTAAGGTTTGATAATGAGTTTGTACGCCATAAAATCTTAGACCTCATGGGTGATATATGCCTCGTTGGCCGCCCGATGAAGATGCATGTCGTTGCAATACGTTGCGGGCATGAGAGTAATATACAGTTTTCTAAATTACTCAAAGCTGCAGTTTCAGGTGTTATGGAAAGACAATACCCGCCGTTACCCGAAGGGTATCGTATAGTGTTGAATCAGGAACAAATAAAACAGTATATTCCTCACAGGTACCCATTTCTGTTCCTTGACCGTATTGTAATACCTAAGGAAGATCTTAAAGTTATTGGGTATAAATACCTTACCGGGAATGAAGATTTTTTTAAAGGGCATTTTCCGGGGTATCCTATCCTTCCCGGAGTAATTGCAGTTGAAGCTATGGCGCAGTCAACCTGCGTATTGTTTCTCTCACGCCCGGAACTTCAAGGTAAACTCGCATTTTTTATGACGATAGACGGTGTTAAGTTTCGAAGGCCTATGTTTCCCGGGGATTTATTGGAGATGAAGATAGAAGTGGTTCGTGCGCGTGAACGCGGAGGTAAGGCGGTCGGACAGGTTTATGTTGATAATGTACTTACTTGCGAAGCAGAGTTTATGTTCTCTGTAGTAGATAAGGAGCAAAAATGAAGATACACCCAACTGCTATAGTAGATGCGAAGGCGCAGATAGATACTGATGTTGAGATCAGCCCGTATGCAATTATAGGAAAAGATGTTAAGATAAACCGCGGGACAAAAATCGGCCCATACGTATTTTTGGATGGCGAAACTGAGATTGGTGAAAACTGTGAAATTGGTTCCGGGAGTGTCATCGGAACACCGCCTCAGCATCTTAAGTACCGGAATGAGCATACAAAAACAATTATTGGTTCAGGGACTGTTATCCGTGAATACGTTACGGTACACCGCGCAACGGCTGCCGGCGGGGAAACAAGGGTTGGAAAACGGTGTTTCCTTATGGCGTACTCTCATATAGCGCATGATTGCCGTATTGGTGACGAAGTTATTATGTCGAATAATGCATCACTTGCGGGACATGTTGAAATAGAGAACAATGCAGTGCTTGGCGGGTTAGCTGGGGTACACCAGTTTGTGAGGATTGGCGAACTTGCGATGATCGGAGGGGGAGCGATGGTATCACGTGATGTTTTACCGTACACACTTGCCTGCGGTGACCGCGCATGCTTGTTCGGGTTAAATACCAAAGGCCTGAAACGCCATGGGTTTAGCGAAGAAACAATACATTCACTGAAACAAGCGTATCAGATATTTTTGAATAATTCTTATACACTTGAAGATGCGATTGCTGAGGTAAGGAAACGTTTTACTGATCCTAAAGTTCTTCATATGGCGGAATTCGCGCAGACAACAAACCGCGGGTTGTGCCGGGAGAAAAGAAAAAGTAACCCGCGTTGATGGGTTGCTGATTATGATAATTGAAAACATAGGAATTATTGCCGGGCAGGGTGAACTGCCAAAAGTTATTGCCGAAGGAATAAAAAAAAACGGGCATAAAACCGTTGTCCTCACTTTTAAGCAGGCGGTTAATAAAGATATCGTAACTACTGCTGATGTATTCAATGAAATGGATATCGGTGACGTTATCGGAGCGGTAAGGTTTCTTAAGTCTAATAATGTAACAAAACTTATCCTCGTAGGACGCATTCCTCATAAACTGTTATTCGCAAAACTTGCGCTTGATGTAAGTATGAATGAAATATTGTCATCAACAAAGGACCACATGGCAGTGTCTATCTTTGACTCTGCCCGCCGGATGTTTGCAAAAGCTGGGATTGAGGTCGTGCCTTATATAGAATACGTCAGGCACTTACTTGCGGAAAAGGGTGTCATGACAGCACTTGCACCGGGTGAGTGTGAGTTAAAGGATATAGAATTTGGTAAGAAACTTGCTAAACAGCTAGCGGATATTGATATCGGCCAAACTGTTATTGTAAAGGACGGGACGGTTATCGCTGTGGAAGCTATGGAAGGTACTGATGAATGTATTCAGCGTGCACAAATAATTGTGGGTACTGCCGTCAGAGGTGTGAACAGTGCTGTGGTTGTCAAAGTTGCGAGGACTGCGCAGGATGCGCGGTTCGATATCCCTGTTATCGGGAAGCATACAGTTGAAACTCTTTCCCGGGGGATAATTAAAGTACTAGCGGTGGAAGCCGGGAAAACATTGATTCTTGATAAAAGTTCAGTTTTGCAATATGCTGCTCAACAGGGTGTATGTATATATGGATGTGAAATATAATTATGAACGAAATATTTTTGGTAGCCGGTGATCCTTCAGCGGATGTACATGGGGCAAATCTTATACTCAGCATTAAAAAAAACTTTCCAGGGACACGCGTGGTTTGTCTTGGCGGTAAACGTATGGCGAAGTATGCCGACGAGTTTTTGTATGACCTCGTTGGGATGTCAGCGTTTGGTTTGCATGACGCAATCGGTAATTTTAATAAGTTCAACTCGATATTTCGGTCAGTAGTAGTGCCGTATCTAAACAAAAAAACTGTTAGTGTTGTTGTGCCGATAGATTTTTATGGGTTTAACATTCACGTGTGTGAAGAGTCTAAACGCCAGGGTGTGCCGGTAGTGTATTATATTAGCCCGCAGGTATGGGCTTCACGGAAGGGCAGGGTTGCCCGTCTTTCTAAATGCGTGAATAAAATGCTTACCATTTTACCGTTTGAAGAAATAATTTATCAGTCTGCCGGCATGAATACCGTATTTGTCGGGCATCCGTTACTTGATAATATCAATTCTGATCAGGTAATTGATTGGGAAGCACGGGGTGAGAGTAAGGAACTTATCTGCGGTTTGTTTCCGGGTAGCAGAAAGAATGTTATAGCTAAACATGTACCGTTATTACTTAAAGTTGCAGAATTAATACAGGAGAGTGTAAGTAATGTTGAGTTTCAGATAGTACAGGCAGTGGATGTGCCCGATGATTACTTAAATAAGCTTGTGTGTAAATCTAAGGTAAAGATTGAAATTGTGAAGGATGAGGATTATGCATACCGCAGGCGTATGAGCGCGGCAATCGCGTGTTCCGGTACAGTAACTATGGAGAACGCGTTACTTGGCTTACCAACGGTAATTGTTTATAAAACAAACTGGCTGTTTTATATAGTTGCGCGGATGGTAGTGCAGGTTGAGCATATAGGGTTAGCAAATATTATTGCCGGTACTAAGTTTATGCCGGAGTTTATACAGAATAAGGCGATACCTGAACCAATAGCGAACATTACGCTAAACTGGCTGCAGAATTTGCAGTATCGTAAACGGTTAGGGGAAGCGTTGTCGAAGTTACGCAGTAAGCTCGGTGTGCCGGGTGTTGCGAAACGTGTGGCACAGGAAATTATGGATGTGATACGGTAATGAAAAAAAACAGTAAGAATGATTTTTCAATATTCATGAGGCTGACGGAGTATGTAAAACCGTATTCCTGGAAATTAGTGCAGTCATTGTTTTATATGGCAATCCTTGGCGGTTTAAATGCGTTGACAATGTGGATACTTAAAGAAGTAATTGACAACGTGTTGGTTGCAAAGAATTATAGGATGTTGGTAATAACAGCAATCGCAATACCTTTGTTTTTTTTTATAAAAGGCGTGTTTGCGTACATACAGGCATATCTTATATTCTCAATTGCGCAGAAGGCTACTGCGGATATCCGTGACGGTTTGTTTACGCATCTACAGAGGTTATCCCTGGATTTTTATACCCGTAAATCAACAGGGAATATTATTGCTAACCTCACAAATGATGTTAATGTTATTCAGATAGCGTATCAGCGTGTTCCAGGGACGTTTGTACGGGATGGGTTAACCGTTTTCTTTTTGATAGCGTTTTTGTTCTACTTACACTGGCAATTTGCGCTGGTTAGTATGACAGCCTTTATACTTGCGGGATATCCGATGGTGGTATTTGCGAAGAAGATGCGTTCTGCGAGTAAGGAAGGACAGAGCCGGATGGCGGCATTATATACGCGGTTACAGGAGGCGATGTACGGAATCGTTGTTACAAAAGCGTTCTGTCAGGAACAACGCGAGATTGAACGGTTTAAGGTAGAGAATATAGGGTTCTACCACGCGATAATGAGATTACTTCGGATGGAAGCATTATCTAGCCCCGTGATGGAACTTATCGGAGGGTTGGCGATTGCATTTATTCTATGGTATGGCGGAAGTGATGTAATCAATGGTGTATGGACGACAGGATCATTTTTTGCGTTTCTTGGCGCAGCGCTGTCCGCATACCGGCCATTAAAAAACTTTGCGGAACTTAATACGTATACGCAACAGGCATTAAGCGCAGGGGAACGTATATTTGAAGTACTTGACTCCCAACCGTCCGTGATTGAAGTATCAGCTCCGTCTAAATTAGAACGGTTGAAGGAAAGTATTGTATACAAGAATGTTTCATTCTCGTACGGTGATGATTCTTATGTTATCCGTGAAGTTAATCTCACAATAAAAAAAGGGCAGGTGGTTGCTTTAGTTGGGCCGTCAGGTGCCGGGAAAACTACGGTTGCGTATCTGTTACCTCGTTTTTATGATCCTCAGGTAGGCAGTGTGGAGATTGACGGGAAGAATATCTGTATGGTAACCCTGGCGTCATTACGTGATCAGATAGGTGTTGTTACCCAGGATGTGGTGTTATTCAATGAAACAGTGCGGAATAATATCGCGTATGGCTGTCCCGGTAGCGGGATGGATGAAATCATTGCTGCAGCAAAGGTCGCGAACGCTGATGAGTTCATACAAAAACTTCCACAAAAGTATGATACAGTTGTTGGTGAACGTGGAGTACTTGTTTCGGGTGGTGAAAAACAAAGGATTGCAATTGCGCGGGCAGTCCTCAAAAACCCGGCAATCCTGATTCTTGATGAAGCAACCAGCGCGTTGGATGCTGAAAATGAGAAGTTGGTACAGGAAGCGCTTGAACGGTTGATGATTGACCGTACGACATTAGTTATCGCACACAGGTTAGCTACAATCAAACGCGCGGATATAATTGTTGTTGTGGATGAAGGGCGTATCGCAGACAGCGGAAAACATGAAGAATTACTGCAACGTAGTAAGTTGTACAACAAATATTATAATTTGCAGGTTAGGGAATGAAAAAACAATTGCTAAAGTTTTATTGTCAGACAGTTTTTTTTACTTTACCTGCGCTGATACAGGCGGTACATACGTACACTCGTTGTTTTTTGTTATTCCATAAAACTTTTATCTTCTGTAAGTTCGGTTTAAATATACGGTTTGTCGCTCTATGGGAATGGCTTACACTTTTCCCGGCTGATGGCCCTTTATCACATACTACGCAACGATACGACATATACTGTTCTTCCTCCTTAACACATCAATGCTAGTTTTAATTAAGTCATTTATTAAACAATAATTTGAGAAATAATGCAAGTACAAAATCCTGACCTTAATAAAGAAGTTAAATATCTTAAAGGTATAGGCCCGAGGCGTGCGGAGAAATTTGCCAGGCTTGGTATACATACCATCTCTGACCTGCTGCATTATTATCCGTGTAGATGGGAGTCCCGCGGAACTGTTACCTCTATATCCAATATAAATCAGGAAGGGGTTAAGGTAACCCTATGCGGAGTGGTGAAATCAAAAAAACTTATTCGTACACATAGCAGGATGCAGTTATACAAAATCATGGTTGACGACGGGAGTGGCCTAGCGGAGGCTGTGTGGTTTAAGTATGTACACGGGAGGTATAACGCGTTTGCCAGGCAGACTGAAGATATTGTTGTCGGGAAAAAAGTTTTTGTGTATGGGACAGTACAGCGTACCCTGCAGTTGGTAAAAGAAATTTATGCGGAGGAGTACGAAGCCGGGGTTGAGGATATCTCTATGTCATTACATCTCGGTAATCTTGTACCGGTTTATAATTTAACCGAAGGGTTGACTGAACGCTTCCTCCGTGAAACGGTGTGTAGCGTAGTTATGAAATACGCAGGGGAAATCCCTGAACTGTTACCGTTATCATTCCGTGAAAAGTACGGGTTGCTAAACCGCGGAGTAGCAATAAAAAATATTCATTTCCCTGTAAACCAGGAAATCAGGGATAAAGCGTATCGCACATTGGTATTTGAAGAATATTTTGGGTACCAGCTGGCATTAGAACTTGAACGCCAAAAAATTAAGAAGACTGTTAAACCACAGAAGTATGTAATTACCCGCAAGTACCTTACACCGTTTAAGCAAGGGTTAAAGTTTGAGTTTACCGCTGCGCAGGTAAGAGTGATTAACCAAATATTTTCTGATATTCAATCACAGTATCCGATGAATAGGTTAATTCAGGGGGATGTGGGGTCCGGGAAAACGGTAGTAGCGCTATCGGCTATGTTACTTGCTGCGGAGAACGGGTACCAGGCTGCGTTTATGGCTCCAACAGAGATCTTGGCGGAACAGCATTATTCAACTTTCAAAGAATTCCTTAGCCCCGTACCTGAGGTGAAGTTTGGGTTATTAACCAGCAAAATACTAAAATCTGAGAAAGAGAAAGTTTTAAGTAAATTAAAAACCGGAGAACTGGCATTTGTTATAGGTACGCATGCATTGGTGGAAGGTAATGTTGAGTTCGCTAATCTTCGTTTTGTTGTGATAGATGAACAACACAGGTTCGGGGTTATACAGCGCGCTAAACTCAGGGCAAAGGGTAAGGATGTTGATGTACTGGTATTAACCGCAACACCGATACCCAGGACACTGGCATTGACATTATACGGTGATCTTGATGTAACAGTGATTGATGAATTACCCGCCGGGCGGGTGCCGATTGTGACGATGCATTTACCGGAGAATGATGCGTATGATTTTGTGAAGGGCGAGATAAGCCGCGGTGCACAAGCGTATATTGTATATCCGCTGGTAGAGGAGTCGGATAAGATAGCGTTAAAAGCTGCAGTTGAAGAAACTGAACGGTTAAGTTCAACGGTTTTCAAAAATTACAGGGTAGGTGTTATACACGGACAATTATCCGGCCGGGAGAAGGATCGTGTAATGAACAAGTTTCGTGACGGTGAAATAGATGTCCTTGTTGCGACAACAGTTATTGAAGTTGGGATTGATGTTAAAAATGCAACAGTAATGGTAGTTGAGCATGCGGACCGTTACGGGCTTGCGACGTTACATCAGTTACGCGGGCGTGTAGGCCGCGGGGATAAACAGTCGTATTGCATACTTGTTGGCCAGCCGGGGAATGAACTTGCGCAGCGTAGGTTACAGGTGATGACGGAAACTAATGATGGTTTTCGTATAGCAGAAGAAGATCTTGTCCTCCGCGGGCCCGGTGAGTTTTTGGGGACTTCACAACATGGTGAAGCAATGTTCCGTATTGGCGATATTATAGCTGACCAGGACATTCTTAAACTATCCCGCATCGCTGCAGTAGAAGTTGTTAACGTTGATCCTGAACTGAAAGATGAAGGTTTTGCTATTCTGCGGCAAGTTGTATATGAACGATACGGAAAAAAACGTGCGGCACTGGTGAAAGTGGGATAAGTGAAGAATATCTAATACATACTATTTTGTTACGAACTCAACAAAATATGGTATATTAATTGTTAAATCAAGGTTGTTTTGAAGTAACAAATAATAATATAGTTGTGAAACAACACAACAGTAAAATATAAGAATTAGGAAGGAGGTGTTTAACATAGTTATGAAAAAAATTGCATTGATCGCAGTACTTGCATTATTCGCAGGGATGTATGGGTGTAGTAAACCTCAGGAAGCACCTGCGCCAGTAGTCACTGACGCAGTTACTCCAGCAGCCAGTACAACAACAGCGACGGCACCGGCCGTTGCGCCTGTTGCTGAGAAAAAATAAAATTGGGTGTTTAAACCATATTTTTTAGCAGAGATCCGTCCGTCATCTTATAGTATGGAGGACGGATTTCTGTTTCTTCAATAACAAATTTATATATAATTACAAATAATGAAAGTATGTAGAATGTTTTTAGTAAGGATTTCTTGTGCTTAACTTTTTAGTTATACTTGGGGTGTTTCTCATTGGGTTGTCAAAAGCCGGTTTTGCTACTGGTTTAGGTGTTCTCACCACGCCATTGATCACAACAACAATGCCGGCACAAAAGGCGTTGGGGATAATCTTACCGTTATTATCATTTGCTGATTTATTGACAATAGCGTTTTATTGGAAAAAATGGAATCCCAAAGTTATTATTCCGGTGCTGGTTGGAGCGTTACCCGGTATTATTGTGGGAATGTTTTTTATCCGCGGTGTGGATGATGTATTGTTGAAGAAATGTATTGGTTTAACTACTATCATTTTCACTTTATTACTAGTGGTACGGCAGGTGTGGTTCCCAAAACGTGTTTATGTCCCAAAGTTTTGGCACGGGCTTGTTATCGGGACAATTGCGGGGTTTACTTCCGCGATTTCGCATGCTGCCGGGCCGATAGTTGCGATATATCTTATCGCACAGAAGATGGATAAACAAATATTTGTCGGAACAAGCGCAATATATTTTACGATTGGTAATCTTATGAAAGTACCGCCTTACATTGTATCCGGAATCCTTAACTGGCAGGTGTTCATGCAGTCATTAATTCTTTTCCCTATAGTACCGCTGGGGGTTATTGCCGGGTGGTGGGCGAATAAGTACTTACCTCAAAAAGTGTTCACTTACCTTGTATATATCTTTTTAGTTATCACTTCTATAAAGTTGATTATCGGGTAGTTGTTATTATATAATTAATACTTCTTTAATTTTTTTGGTTAGTAGGTATGTTTAAGGAGAAGTTTATGAAAAAAAGTAAGGTTGCTGTATACCCGGGATCTTTTGACCCACTCACTGCCGGGCATCTGGATATAATTCTTCGTGCAAGTAAAATGTTTGATAAAGTTATTGTTGCAATTGTTGATAATCCCAATAAAAAACCTGTGCTATCCGTTGAGGAACGTGTTGGATTAATGAAAAGATGTGTATCAAAGATACAGGGGGTTGAGGTTGAACATTTCAGCGGATTACTTGTGAATTATATGAAACTAAAGAAATCAAGGATAATTATCCGTGGATTACGCGCGATCAGTGATTTTGAGTTTGAGTTCCAAATGGCGTTGATGAACCGCAAATTATGGAAAGATATTGAGACTGTATTTTTAATGCCTGCTGAAGCGTATACTTACTTGTCTTCAAGTATAGTAAAAGAAATTATACGTCTTGGGGGTGAACCTAAGGGATTAATTCCGGCAAGCGCGTATGCGTTAATCAAAAAAAAGTATAAGAACGGATAAATTTTTAATGGTAGCATCAAGTTCTTTATTTTCAGCACTGGAGAAACGTAAGCTCGGTGATATGCTTGTTGAAGCCGGACTTATCACCGCGGAACAGTTGCGCGAGGCGTTGGAAATACAAACTAAAACTAATGGCCGGCTCGGGCAGATTCTTCTGCAGATGAGTGCTATTGATGAAACTGTGCTTATCGCGTTCTTAGGGAGACAATGCGGTGTACCATACATTTCTTTAATGGAATACGGTGAAATTGACGAAACAGTGGTGAAAACAGTACCGGAAAGCGCGGCAAGGCATCAGGTGCTGATTCCCATAAACAAAGAAGATAATACTTTAACAATAGCCATGGCTAATCCGTTAAATGTATTTGCTGTGGATGACCTCAAACTCATGACAGGTTGTGAAATCAATATTGTTATCTCGTCAGAACAGGAAATTAAGGATGCGATTGAAAAGTTTTATGGGCCAAAAGGGTCAATTGAAGAGATTATTAAAAACATAGAAGACACCGGTGGAACAAGTGACCTCGAGGTTGTGCAGGAAGCTGATTCCGGGAAAGATATTATCTCATTAGAAGCAACTGGCGAAGACGCGCCGGCTGTTAAGTTTGTTAATCTTCTGATCAACGGCGCGTTGAAGTCAAGGACGAGTGATATTCATATAGAACCCTATGAAAAAAGTTTACGTGTGCGCTACCGCATTGACGGTGTGCTTCATGAACAGCCTGCCCCGCCGAAGAAGTTTCAAAATGCGATTATCTCGCGTATAAAGATTATGACACAACTCGATATCGCGGAACACAGGCTGCCTCAGGATGGTAGGATGAAGATTAAAACACTTAACCGCGAAATTGACCTCAGGATTTCTATTTTACCCACAGCGTTCGGTGAGAAAATTGTTATGCGTATACTTGACTCAAGTTCGTTGTGTGTTGATCCTACAAAACTGGGTTTTGAACCGGAGACTTTGGCTATTTACCAAAAAAATATTGAGTTGCCGTATGGAATAATATTGATTACCGGCCCGACAGGATCTGGCAAGTCTACTACTCTATATTCTACGTTATCCACCCTGAATTTTCCGGATAGAAATATTGTTACAATCGAAGATCCGGTTGAATATGTGTTGGAAGGGATAAATCAGGTATCGGTTAAGGCTGATATCGGGCTAACCTTCTCTGCGGGATTACGTTCATTTTTGAGGCAGGATCCGGATATTATAATGGTCGGAGAAATCAGGGATAAGGAGACCGCGGAAATTGCGATTAATGCCGCGCTTACAGGCCATTTAGTATTTTCTACCTTGCATACAAACGATGCACCAGGGTCAATTACCAGGTTGAATAATATGGGAGTTGAACCTTTTCTTACGGCTTCCACAATCACGATGGTTGTTGCGCAGAGGTTGATGCGTGTTATCTGCAAAGATTGTAAAGAAAGTTATGAAGTGCCGTTTGATTTTATGTCATCTCTGGGTGTTAAACCGGAACAGGTACACGGGTTGAGTAATGTTACACTGCATCGCGGGCGCGGGTGCGAACGTTGTTCAGGAACCGGTTACCGCGGGAGGATGGGGATACATGAGGTGCTGGAATTGAATGAAGCGTTTAGGAGTTCTATAATGGAACGCGCATCAGCTATCACGTTGAGACAGGTTGCGCGGCAACAGGGGATGATGAGCCTGAGAGATGCTGCTATGCGGAAAGTGTTGGCGGGAAATACTACGATTGAAGAAATGTTAAGGGTAACTGCAGGGGATACGATATGATGTTTATTATTGTTGGTTTATAAAAGCATATAAAATGCATATAAAATGTTATAATTAAAATAAGTGAGATGTTGGAAGATGGAAAGTAATCAGGAATAAAAAGGGTAAAAGTTTATGACAATACTTAACATGAGAGACCTTCTTGAATTGATGATGGAAAAACGGGCATCGGATCTGCATCTTGCACCTGGTGTACCCCCAATGTTAAGAGTTGACGGAGAAGTTGTTCCGACACAGTTTGAAGTGCTGACACCTGAGGTATCGCAAAGGTTAATATATTCATTGCTTACTGATTCACAGAAAGAAAAGTTTGAGAGCAATAATGAACTGGATCTATCGTTTGGAATAAAAGGTGTCGGGCGTATACGTATGAACGTTTTCCGGCAGAGAGGGACAGTTGGTGCTGCGTTACGGTCAATTCCTCCAAAAATATATTCGTTCGAAGAGCTAGGCTTGCCTCCCGTGATATTTGAGATGATGGGTTGGCAAAAAGGATTGGTATTAGTTACCGGTGCAACAGGGTCAGGGAAGTCTACAACTTTAGCGTCAATGATTGATTATCTTAACCAAAAACGGCGCGGGCATATTATTACAATTGAAGATCCTATTGAGTACCTGCATTCGCATAAGAGTTGTGTTGTAACCCAACGCGAGGTAGGGACTGATACGACCTCATTTCCAACGGCGTTGAAGTACGTTCTCCGTCAGGATCCTGATATTGTATTAATCGGTGAAATGCGTGACCTCGAGACTATAGAAGCGGCATTAACTATTGCGGAGACAGGACACCTGGTTTTTGCGACTTTACACACAAACGATGCTGCACAGTCGATTAACCGCGTGATTGACGTGTTTTCGCCGCATCAGCAAAGCCAGGTACGCGCACAGTTGTCTTTTGTTCTCATGGGTATTGTCTCACAGATACTGCTTCCTCATGTGTCGGGGAAGGGAAGAGTTTTAGGGATGGAGATATTGGTAGTAACCCCGGCAATACGGAATCTTATCCGTGAAGCAAAGATCGAGCAGATAAGTACAGCAATGCAGACCGGAGGAAAGTTCGGGATGCAAACGATGAACCAGTCATTGTATGATTTGTATACAAATAAAAAGTTGTCGTATCAGGAAGCATTGGCGCATAGTCCTGACCAGGAAGATCTTAAACGTTTGTGTGAACGTAGTAACGCTACCACAGGGTCGAGGTAATTTATGCCGAAATTTAATTATAAAGCACGGGCGGTTAATGGTAATATTGTAACAAGTGTTATCGAAGCTGCGGAACAGCGTATTGCCGTAGAGAACCTTAAAAAACAAAAACTTATTGTCACAGAAATTAAGCAGATTGAAGAAAATGCTATTGCAACGTTTATACAAAAAAATAATCCTTTCCGTGAGAAAGTTACTACTAAAGACATGGTATTGTTTTCACGGCAATTGTCAACTATGGTATCCGCAGGGGTGCCGTTAGTTCAAGGGTTGACAATTTTGGGTGAACAATTAGAAAACGCTACTTTTAGGAAAGTTATTTGTACGGTAAGGGATGATATTGAGAGCGGGATTTCTATTTCTGAAGCAATGAGACGGCATCCGGAAACATTCACAAATTTGTATGTATCAATGATTAATGCTGGGGAGATTGGCGGTGTACTAGATGCTATACTGGACAGGTTGTCTGCCTATCTTGAAGCAGCGGAAGCGTTGAGTGGAAGAATTAAAGGCGCGATGACGTATCCAGCCGTTATCGTTGTGATTGCGTTTGTTATTGTTATTTTTCTTATGGTAGGAGTTATGCCTACATTCAAAGGTATATTTGACAGTTTTGGCGCGGAATTGCCTTTTATGACCAGTTTTCTGTTGGCAACATCTGATTTTATGCAAAAAAATGTGTTGGTAATAATAGGTGTACCTGCAGCGATAGTTATTGGGCTGCAGAATTGGTACAAAACGCCTCAGGGAACTTTGGTTATTGATGATATATTATTAAAGATGCCGGTAATCGGTGATGTCCAGAGAAAAACTGCGATTGCAAAGTTTTGCCGTACAATGGGTACTTTGTTAAAATCAGGCGTACCTATTATGCAGGCAATGGAAACCGTGGCTAATACTGCCGGAAATAAAATTATTGAGAATGCTGTACTAAAAATCCGTGATTCTGTGCGTGAAGGGACTAAAATAGCTGACCCTCTCAAGGCATCCGGTATATTTCCGCCTATGGTTATCCAGATGATTTCTGTAGGGGAAGAAACAGGTAACCTGGATACTATGTTAAACAAGATTGCGGACTTTTATGATCAGGAAGTGGATGTTGCCGTCAGTGCTATGATGGGAATGCTGGAACCTATGATAATGGTCTTCCTTGGTATAACACTGGGTGCTATAGTTGTGGCAATGCTGATGCCGATGTTATCCATGAGCAGTATTGTTAGCAGTGCTGAATAAATATTTATTTTTTAGTTGACAATACAGTCATTTTGTGCTAAAGTATTTATGACTGCTGGATGCCAGCAGATGTCTATAACTTGGAGGAG
The DNA here is from genome assembly GCA_041658405.1 of Elusimicrobiota bacterium. Lineage (NCBI taxonomy): Bacteria > Pseudomonadati > Elusimicrobiota > Elusimicrobiota bacterium. Next base: position 9,236 of record JBBAAG010000039.1, on the reverse strand, counting down.
GTGAGTATTTAATGTTTAAAAAATCAAAAGGGTTCACTCTTATCGAACTCATGATAGTTGTTGCTATCATCGGTATTCTTGCTGCAGTAGCGGTACCGAAGTTCGCTGATCTTATTCGTAATTCAAAAGAAGGTGCGACAAAAGGGAATCTCGGATCTATCCGTTCAGCCATCCAGATTTATTATGGCGAGAATGAAGGTATGAATCCGGCATATCTCTATAACTTAGTCGACACTACAGCAACATCTGAGGCGGTATTAGATGCTACTCCGGATCATAAGTATCTAGACGATATTCCGATGGTTAAGATTGGTGCATTCAGCCATGCTGATGCAAATTCGGTTGTCGCTGATGCTACTGATGATGATGACATCGATTTAGCAAGCGATTATCCTGCAGCATATGTGTATGGAAGTCGCGGCGTAAACAATCGTGGTGATGACGGGAAGGTAGCGGTGTGCTGCACGCATACTGATACGAAGAACCGGCAGATTAGCAGCTGGTAAGAGTAAGAACTTAGAAAAAAGGAAACCCTGGCAATTAATAGTTGCTAGGGTTTCTTTTTTGTTATATAATCATAAGCAATGAACAAAAAATGTTTCTATACTCAAGGATTTTCGTTGATTGAACTAATGCTGGTTTTGGCATTATTAGCTATAGTAATGACAATAATAACTCCGCAGTTAAGTGATACCATCCGTCGAGCAAAAGAGGCGTCTACAAAAGGTAATCTCGGTATCCTTAGAAGTTCAATGAGGCTGTATTATGTAAATAATGAAATGCTGCATCCGGAAACTTTGAACGCAATAATACCGGATTATTTGGATATCCTTCCAACAATGCGTATCGGAGCGTATAATCATAAGGATAAGACAGATGTTCAATATGATCTTATTGAAAATAATATTATTGAGTTTAATGACGATTCGTCAGGATGGGTGTACGGTGGTAATGGCGGTGGAGGGGATGATGGACTGGTGATTGTAGCGTGCAGCCATACAGATACTAAAAAAGCGTCTGTTTCTGCTTGGTGAAAAAATATATGTTGGATGTATACGTAATTTTAATAGGATTGATACTGGGAAGTTTTACTAATGTTTGTATCTGGCGCATACCTCGTGAGGAATCAGTCATTTTCCCGGGATCAAAGTGCCCGAACTGCGGGAAAAATATACGGTGGTATCATAATATCCCGTTATTGAGTTATATTTTATTAAAGGGCAAATGTGCGGATTGCAATGAAAAAATATCTGTACAGTATTTTGTCGTCGAGTTATTGACCTGCCTGGCACTGTTTCTTTTATACAAAAAATTTGGTGTGAGCACTGAACTGGTGTTTTCGTCTTTGTTAACCGTTTTCTTTATCATTATTGGCGGTATTGATTTTTATCATAAGATAATTCCGGATGTACTGAGTTTGAGTTTAATTGTCATATCATTAATCCTAGCTGTGTTCAATCCTTTTATTTTGAATGATGTGCAGTTTATTGTGTCACAGATATTTGATATGAGTACAGGTAATACAATTTGGTATTCAATTATATATGCAGTCCTCTCCATATTTTCGGTAGGCGGTGGGATGTACTTAATCGCGGTACTTGGCGAGTTATTGTTGAAGAAGGAGTCTATGGGCGGTGGAGATGTCAAACTTATGGCTGCAATTGCGGGGTTTATCGGTATATATTCAAGCCTTGTTACTCTTTTCATTGCGTCATGTATGGGTGCTGCAGTGGGGATTTCAATGATTATATTTAAGCGGTTGGATAAGGACGAGCCAATACCCTTTGGCCCGTTTATTGTTGCGGCAGCGTATTTTGTGTTATTATTCAAACAAAAAACTTGACACAATCGGCGATTATATTGTATCTTAAATAAATATATATATTAATATTAATGTTTAGGAGACAATATGCGCGATAGTATGTGTTCAATCATTAAGAAAAGCGTTCTTCGCAGTTGTGTTGTTTTTCCAATATTTTTGTGCCTGTTTTTTGTAACAAATGCTTTTTCCATCCGAACTTCAACAAATACAACTTCTGCAAATTGGAATGATAGCGGAGGCCTTGCATGGGAAAACGGAGTAGTTCCAACTGCAGCGAATAGCGTTGAGGTTGGTTCAGGGTTTACGTTGTACATTGACTCGTTTACAGAATGTAAATGTGAATCTATAAGCTTGCAATCAGGAGCAAAAATTATTTTCCGGCCGGATGGTGTTAATGGTAGCACCTTGACTGTAAATGGTGCGATAACGATGAATGCTCAATCGCAGATACTGATGAATACGCTAGCTACAAATAATATTTTCAAGCTTTCTTGCGCAGGCCTTGGGTTGAGTTCTAATTATGATCTGTTTTGCGCAAGTATAACTCATGCTGGCGCAATTTATAACATTAGTATTCTTGGGGATATTGTATGGAATGAAAATTCAAATGCTGATTTTATCATAGACGCAAGTAAAGCGTCAACTATTAATCTTACTTGCCAGGACATACAGATGTATGACGATGTAGGTAATGATTTTAAATTATATGCAAAGAATTCTGATGTTGATATTACCATTAACGCATCGGGGTATCAGATCACTGTACCGAAAAATGCTACTTTTGATACGCATATATATAACGGGAATTCTAAAATAACATTGAATTTTAGTTATCTGCAAAATACGGGTAATACGTATTTTAAAAATGATGTCTTGTCCAGCACCATGACAGTAAACGTGTCTGGGGGGTGGATTAAAAACTATGGGACACTGGATATCTGGGGTGCAGATCCTGCTACAGGGAATACGAATAAACCGGACCTTGATTCTGTACGCAGAAGTGTAACTTTTTCTGGGACATCATGGTCATATATGCGGATGTTGGACGGGTCAAATACTGAATTAAAAAATGCTGTATTTACAGGTTTTGGGTATGATACCACTGATAATTACGGTATTTTAGTTGAAGAAGTCACAGGCACCACTTCAGGTGAAGCATTCAATGTCTATAACTGCGTAGCTAAAAACGGGTATGTTGGATTTTATCTGAAAAACTGTTCTGAGCTTAACCACCAGTGGTATGACCAGGGTATTTCTAGCTGTGTTATGTATGGCAATTCCTTTGCCGGCGTTGTTTTGAGTGGGACTAATAAAAGTGAAATCTATCATTGTTATATCTCAACAAATTCGGGAGGTAATATTGGCGATGGTGTGTATCTGAACAATTCTGATATGAACACTATCAGCAGATGCGATATCTATGGGAATAAGATTCATGGCGTGGTTATGATGTACTCCGATAAAAACTTATTGGATTCAAATACTATACACGACCAGTCGAGTAGTTCCGGGGAAGAAGGAGTGTATCTTTATAGTGCGGATAAGAATGTTATCATAAAGAATTATTGTTACAACAACCCTGTACACGGAATCGCGTTAGAGTATGATTCGGATAACAATTATCTCTCACAAAATCATAGTTTCAACAACATAAACGGCGGTATGCGTGTGCGGTACGAAGCTAACGATAATATGTTCATAGTAAACTATTCCACAAATAATGGGCGGACGGGGTTTACTTCCCATAAATCGTCAGAAACGTTATGTGTTCAGGAAACATATTCAGGGCATTTATGGGGTGATATTTATCTTGAAGGCGAAATTAATCAGGGGTATAAATCACAGATTTGGATGAAAGGATGTTTACTCCAGAGCACTACTGAGTTCGCAAATACGCTTGAAAAACAGGAGTTTACTCATGCTGAAAGCTGGGTGATAAGCCAAAAACATGATAATACACCGGGATTAACAAATATCTGGGGTAATTTTGCATTACCACAGGAACGTCATGCATGGCATACGCCGGTACTTAAATGGAATTATACGGATAATACATATGACAAATATGCGTATGGCTGGAATAATGCGTTTGATGATCCCTACAGTACAAACGCAAGGCGGTATGATGCATCTGGCGGGCATGTGCTAAGTTCTATAAATACAAGTACGACAACAAAAAGTGAAGTCTGGTTGTTGACTTACGATTCTTCTCTTAACCGCTGGCAGGTAAGAGGTACGGTTTCGGGATATCAAACGAATTGGCTTATACCGGATACGGATTATACAAGTGACCAGGGAGAAATCAGGATGCGTATCACACACCAGGGTGATGGGCCGAATCCCTGCGAAGATTATGTTTTTGTTACAGTAGCTGGCTCAACAGATACTAATGTTCAGAAACAGGTTAAGTTTTCAGATTTTTCTGAACAGGAATATATAGGCGCGAATTTTACTAATGGTACCGGAAGTACAATGGAAATCGCAGGGACAAGCAGTTACCCTACGGTTATTACCAGAAAATTGTCTGAAGATAATGCGGATAATAGTTTCTATTACGGATTAGCTTTGGGTGGTACGATCAATAAAATTCAGTTTACTACATTTACTTATGTTAATAATAATGGTTTGAGATTGAATTCCGCGCCGTTAATAAATACTGCTACTATATGGATTACTGCGCTTGAACCCGGAACCACGGCGACATATATCGCAGCTAACGGTATAACACATACCTTTGATAATGTTTATATTGATACCACAAGCGTTACCGGCGGGGTGAATGTTCGTGCAACAAATTCTACATTATACTTCAGAGACTATACACGTCCGTTTTTGCAGGATGTCGCATCAAACAGTACGGTGACATGGGATCCAACTTTAGTATTCAGCGGGCAGACAGGATTTACTGCTGACGGTGTTGAAGCTGATACTATAAACACATTGGGTAGTGTTGAGTTACAGGTGAAATATACAGATCTTAACAATAACCCTCCCACAACTGTACAGGTGTGGATTGATCTCGACGATAATTTAACGTTTGCAACTACAGAACAGTTTGGGATGGCTCTGAAGTCAGGGGTTGGGAATGATGGTATATATTCAAATGGTGAGATTTATAATAAGATTGTCTCAAACATTGCTTACCCGTCTCTTGGCACAAGCGGAGGTAAGGTTAAGTACAGATTCTTCGCGAGTAACCCGAATAGCGTGACGTATTCAACGTATACTTACACTCTTACCAGTGTTTATAATAATGTTATAAGTACAAACGAAGCGACAGGGGTTGCTACTTCTACAAAAGCTTTTACCGTAAACGGTACAGCTCCGAGGATTACTATAACCTCTCCCAGTACAGAACAATCCGGATTGGTTACAATCAGTTATAAACTTATAGATGATGATAACAAACCTGCACCGTATAATTATTGTTCAATAACAGTTGAGTACCGCGATGGTACCACATGGACACCGGCAACACGGTTCATCGGTTCGGAACTAACTACAAGTTTAGAGGCATCGGTTAGCCCCGGTACTGCACATACATTTATCTGGGACAGCAGTACGGATCTGCCAAGCAGGAATACGTCTACAATTATCAGGATAACACCTACGGATGAAGATGCTACGGGTACTGCTGCGGCAACAGCATCGTTCTGGGTGGATAATATCGTAGCAACAAAACTTGCGTTTACTTCTGATGAACAAAACTTGGAAGCCGGGACTACTTCACAGATAGTTTATGTGGAAGCACAGGATTCTGGTAGTAATAAAGATACTGATTTTAACGGTGTGATTAATTTGAATACTACTTCGTCTAATTATACATTGGTAAATTCAACCGCTAACGTAGTATTACCACAGATTTTGATGACTACTGGCCGTGCGGAATTTAAGTATTGCGATAATTCGCCGGGAAGTCCGACTATAACGGTATCTTCAACCGGTTATTCCAGTGCGTCACAATCATGGACAATATCGAATCCCGTAAGTAATACTAATTCTATAGTTTCAGTAGACGGCGGATCTAGTTTTGTGGCCGGTTCTACTGTGAGTATTGTAGTAACTGTGAAGGATACCAATAGTAACCCTGTTCAAGGTAAGACTGTTGCGTTATCAGCTACAGGATCTATTAATTCGTTGACACAGCCGATAGATACGAGTAATGCTGAAGGGAAAGTGTATGCTTCACTCTATTCCACTAAGGCTGAAGATAAAACTATTACCGCTCTAATCAGTGATACCAACCTTGTATTAGTTTCTTCTGCAACAATTACCTATTCTCCGGGTACAGTTAGTACTAGTTCTTCAACGGTACAGATCTCTACTTCTGTTGCTGCGACCGGTAGTACGGTAACAGTTACAGCTACTTTATATGATGCATATCTCAATGTAGTGCCAAACAAAACGTTTAGCGTTACAGTTTCTCCGTTACGGGCTACCGATATTGTTACATCGACACAAACCACTAATAACTCAGGTGTTGCCTATGCGTATGTTTACAGTTTGACTGCCGAAGATAAGAATGTGAGTATTACGGTTAATCCACCAACAGGGTATGTGACACTTAATCAGACAAAAACTATTGCATTTAGGTCTTTGGACTTAAATGTACCATCCGTAACTTCGGTCTCGCCTGAGAATAACTCAACTTTAGCATCGGCATTTTCAAATATGATTTTGGTTGTCAATGACACGGGTGGTAGCGGAGTGAATTTATCTTCTTGCACATTTAAATTTTTTTATATGGGCCCGTATTTTGAACAATATAGCGGTACAGCTTGGTCAAATTACTGGTCTTCTATAACCATTTCAGGAGTAACTTCGTATTCACCGCAATCCGGTGGAAATACTGTAACATTTACCTATGCTTTCACGGAACAGACCGTAAATGGTACTTACCGTATAGAATGTACTCCGTATGATAATTCTAACAATGTGGGCAGTATGTTTACCGCAGATGTTCTATTGAATATTCGTACTGAAGCGTCAATAATAAGAACAGTTACAGGTTCTTCTTCCGGTCAGTGGAATAATGCGTCAACATGGGACCCTCCTCAAGTGCCGTCATCCAATGAGAATGTTGAGGTTGGTGATAATTTTACGTTAATCATAGATACAGTAAGTACTTGTTCCGCTAAAGGTATGACGTTGAAGTCCGGCGCTGTTGTTATGTTCTCTACAATTACATCTAACACTGCAGCGTTGTCTTTATCTGAAGATATTACAATGGAAACAAATTCAAGGTTTTATATAGTTACCAGCACTTTGATAGCTAATGATTTTAATGTAAGCGTCAGAGATATTCTTCTAGCTGACGATAGTGCGGGGGTAACGATTAATTTGTTAGGTAATAATTCGGATATTAGTGTCAGCGCAAGAGATATTGTCTTTACCGACAATAAGGGATGTGCTTTTTCTGTTTTAGGTAGTACTAACGGGACTGTGAATGTTACTACAAGAAATATTACTGTTGGATCGAATAATGGTTATAACGTTATGGTGAGTTCTGGAATGAATGTAAATATATCCGCTACCGGTACCGGTGCTTACGGTAAGGTATCGTTAGCAAACGGTGCGGAGTTGTATTCCAGGATTTATGGGGAAAACAGTGCTGTTACTCTAAATATTGAGAATCTTGATGTAGCCGACGGAGGGGATACTCATTTTCAGAATGACGTGTTAACTAGTAGTATGGTGGTGGTGGTTGACAGGATGAAATGCAATAACGGCGGGCGTATGTATTTTATCGGCACGAATCCTTCAGGAAGCGCAGTAAAGCCGGATGCATCAACAATACGGCGTAATATAAAACTTATGGCGAATCAGTCGACCGGAGGTTATGTTTTTGTTCAGGGTGACCGTGCGGGGATTGAGTTGTTTAATACTGAAGTTTATGGCATGGGCCGGTTGCCAAGGTCTGATGATACAGAAACTTCGAGTGAAATGTACGGTGTTACAATTAAAGATGACGCTGATTATTTTGTTTATAATTCAAACATATGGTTTGGCTGTACCGGTATTAAGCTTGATACTATAGCAATGCAAGGGGCTACTCGTGTAGGATGGTATAATCTCCCAACTGCAAGCCAGTTTACTTATGGTATTTCAAGCAGTGTAATACATAACAACTCGTCGTATGGTATATGGTACAACAATGTTTCAAGAAATGAAGTTTATAACTGTATTATATCCAGCACAATAGATAACGGGCAGTTGTTACGGTTGGAAACACGGACAATTGGTATCGGTGCATATCTTGAGAGTTCTCAGATGAATACTTTGAAAAATTGTGATATATATAACAACCGTGTACAAGGAGTGTTTGTTTATGGTTGTGACAAAAACTTGTTTGAGAACAATTATATCCATCATCAAGCTGCAGCAACCGGCGAAGAAGGGTTATACCTGTATAATTCGGATAAAAATGTTCTTGTGAATAATTATTGTTATAACAACCCGGTGCACGGAATTGCTTTAGAGTATAATTCTGAGAATAACTATCTTACACAAAATCATTGTTACAATAACCGTAACGGCGGTTTCCGCATAAGGTATAATGCCAATAATAATAAATTTATTACAAACTATAGCACAAATAATGCGTATATTGACGCGTTGAATCCGTCCGGTGCGGGGTTCGCTTCACATAGTAGCGTGGATACTTTACTTGTAGAAGAAACGTATTCTAATAACTGGTTGGGAGATATTTATCTTGAAGGCGAATCAAACCAGGGATATATTTCGCAAATATGGTTAAAGAACTGTTTGTTAAACAGTGCAACTGAGTTTACTAATACACCGCAAAAACAGGAGTTTACTCATCCGGATTCATGGGTGATCAGTCAGAAACATGAAGGTACAGCAGGCCTTACGCGTATATGGGGTAATTTTACGTATCCTCAAAGTTCGCATCTATGGCATATGCCAAGTATTAAATGGAATAATAATAACCAAACATATAGTAGGTTCTACCACGGGTGGGATACTACTATAAATACTTACGATACACCGGGCAAGCGCGTGGATGCCAACGGCGGGTCAAGGATTACATCAATAACGTTGAGTACAAGTACTAAATCTGAAATATGGATAGTAACCTACGATGCTACGTTAAACCGTTGGAAAGTTAAGGGTTCGTCCTCAGGTGTACAGGCGGTATATTTAATACCTGATACAGATTATACTACAGTTGGGCAGGAAGTTGGGTTAAGGATATCTCATTCCGCAGGTACGCCAAGGGATGGTGAGGAGTATGTATTCGCAACAGTTGCGGATTCAAAAGACGGGGATGAGTATGGCGGGATTCAGAAAACTGTGCAGTTATGCGATTTCTCAGAATCCAACTATGCCGGAGCGAAATTTACAAATTTACCCGGCGGTACTGTTGAAATTATAGGTGTTTCTACTGGCCCGA